>JAJXWI010000116.1 GCA_021781705.1 bacterium
AGAAATTGGGTTTGATAAAAAATTAAAAGTAAATACGGTTAAAACACGGACGCATTCATTATTTACGCAAGGCCAGTTCTATTATGAGTTTTTTGATAATTTTACACTTATAGAACAGCAGCAGCTAATTGCACAATTTAACGAATTATTACAAAATCAGCATTTTTGGTGTTGCTTCCTTTCTGAACAGAATTTAGAGGGACTTGCTTGAGGGGATTCTTGAGATATAGAACCACTTTGGTCAAAGGATTAGCAATTTAGATGCGGTTGCCCTGGGAGGAAATCCATTAAGACTTGTTCTGGCCATAAAAGATTTAAACAAGGCTTTCGAAGTGCTTGAAATTTTGCTTAAATATAACCCAAATCTTGATCTTAAGGACAAGTATGGAAGTACCTCTTTGCATTATTTTATTTCAACCGAAAAAATTTGCTTGGTAGAAAAAGTATTTGAATATTATAAAAATAGAAAGGTTAATATCGCGAAGAAAATTAATGTTAAGGGCGATGGCGGGGATACCTGTTTGCATACTGCCGTTTATACCAATAATTATGAAATTGTAATGTTGCTGCTACAACATAAACCGGACACAAATATTATAAACTCTGAAAATAATAACCCTTTACATGTAGCGGTTATTAACAACTACACTGAATCTCTCCGGGCATTATTATGCAAGAAGGAGGATATAAATCTTAATATCAACGCGTTAAATGGTGTGCCAGATGCGATTTCGGCCCTGCATATTGCGGCCATTAATGGGAAGATAGAAGCGATGGAAATGCTACTGGAACACGGGGCCGACATAAACCTACAGTCGAAAAAACATAGGTTTACACCTTTATTAGCTGTTTGTTGTCAATCGGCGATAAAGCAAGATCCACCAGTCAATTATTATGCCGCAGCAAAACTTTTGCTTGAAAAAAGTGCAAGTGTGTCTGCTGCCGATCTTGTGCGGGCCAGCGGATTATCATCCATTGGCCCTATAGAACCAAGGATTAAAAAACTTTTAGAAGATTACATCAGGGAAAAAGCTCAAGAGGAAGAACAAAAGATAAGAAAAGAGAAAAAGAAAAAAGAAACACAATTGAAGGTAGAGCCAAAATGTCAAATAGAACAACTTATAATAGATTCTCTAGACTTAAATGATTACACTTATAGTATTATGCTTCAGACGAAAGGGAAATATGGAGTGTGCATTTCTAGCCAGAGATCTTTTTTAAAAAATATTGGTATCTATCACCTTCTTAAGAAGAATGGAGAAAATGCTAGCTTTGGTAAAGAAGGTGTAACCCTATCTTTTAGCTGGAATGAAGAAGGTAAGAAGAAGTTGTCAACAATTATTGCTCTATTTGAGTCAGAGATGCATAGAGATATATGCAATATAATGTTAGATAACCAAGGCAAAATACTCAAGACATTCAATATAGAGGGGGAGCTCAACTCAAATAACTTCAGCGCTCCAAGAAAGCCTGAAACTGTTGAAATAGGTTATTTTTTTCGCTCTGTTTCTTCCGTGCATAAATTTGTGGACATTCTGGAGAAACTAAAATTACCCTATCGAACAGGGGCAAAACAGGTAATTGTTTCATATCCTGAGCGTATTTTTTTAGACCAAAAGGCATGTGAGGATAGCTGTAAGATATGGGCTGCTCTTATAGAGGCAAAGAAAGAAACCACGCCAACTAATGCTACATTAGAAAATTCTAAACCCACAGTCGCTCTTAAACTTCCTCCTGTTGAGGCAAACGTTCTATCCCCAGAACTCGCTGAAATTAGGCGACTGAATAAAGCTTGCAGACCTTCTAATCGGGTGGGATTTGAAAAGAGAAAAGGCAAAAAAAGCAATATTCAGAAGCCTAAGAGAACGGCACTAGAATTAGAGAGCAATCCGTCAGAGCCAAATAGCGGGTTAATGAAACATACAAAAACCACAAAAAGGTCAAGGCCCGTGCTGAATAGTTCGCTTCTTTCTGAGCCAAAACTCCTTTCCCCACAAGAAAAAGAGAGTAATAACGCTCATAACGCCCATTTGCTTATTAAAGCTCCCACTCTCAGCACCCCTGCTCCGGGCGCAAGAAACAGTATTTCTAGCGCAAGAAATAGATTTTTTAATGAAATAACTGAAAATACGCCTCTACGCATCGAGCCTGAAAGTTCTAATAGAGACGCTAGATTTAATTTAGTTACCGGCCAAGAGATACCAAAAAGGCCTAAAAAGAATTTGCGCAGTGAAAGCAGTACAAGTGCTTCAGCGAAAGTTTCATCTTTAAGGAAGAAGTTGGATCCTACGCATATTCGAACTATTTATTACCGAAATATTCACGCTCTTCTTGATGCTCTTTTTCATATAGAAGCATCCGATCCAGCATTGCGCTGGCCAAATAACAGGGAACTATACAATAAGTTAAATGCACTAAGAAATGCACTTGTGCACAGCTTTTGTATGGAAAGTAACTGGGCAGACAATCGAGAGAAGCAAAATATTTTATTAGATCTGGACAAAATGCGCTGTGAAAAATCAGAGCCTGGCCGTGAAATTACAAATAGCATTTACAAATTGGAAAATGAAGATAAAAACAATGAACACTTAGTTCAATTGATGAATGAAGAATTAGTATATCTAAAAGAGGCATTTAAGCCATTTTATGAAAACAAGGACGATTTTTTTAAAGAGAATAAAAAAGGCTTAAGAGATGCTTGCAAGGCCTCCATGTCTATCATTATTGAGTATTATAATATTCTGTGTAGACAAAACGAGAATGAAATAGAGAAGGTCTTAGAAATGGGTTCCCCTGAGCTTAAAAAGCTGCTAAACGAATGTAGAATAAAAGTTCGCAACCAGGCGATGCATGTATGTGAGAGGGAAATAAAATATTCTAATACTCGGGAAGGGGCCGAAGTGTTTGTGATTCAGCCAGAAATGTTTTATAATCTACTATCAAGATTGTCTAAACTGGAAGAGTTTGTTTTAGTCCCCTCAAGTGAGTTGTCTTTGTCTTTCTACCCTCGGCCGGGATAAGAAACCAAATACATTAGGACTAAATTTCACTATTCTGCGGGCATTCATTCAATTAAACACTTAAAATAAAAAGGGGGTAAACAATGGGGAAATTAAGCATTGGTGTTAAGAAAGGAGAAAATACTCCTTTTTTTAAATTTGAAGATTATAGAGGCAATATAAGCAATATAGACAATATAGGCAATGAAGAATCTCTTACCATAGAGATAAGGAATTGCGAGGTTAAAGGAAGTACGTTGGCAAACATTATGGACCCCTTGAAGGAACTGCTTGAGCAGGGTATTTATCTGAGAGATATCTATGTAGACATATACGCAGACGCACGCCCTGGTGAACAGAGTTTTCTTGTTTATTGCCTGTATGCTATTATTTCCGTTATTCCCTTTATTCCCGTGAATTCTTTAGCAATAAGGGCTGACTTAAGGGGACGAGCGCGGCGCTCTCTCGATAATTTTATTATTTTACAATTGCTGAAAGACAAGGTGCTAGATCCTAACAGCTCATTACAATATCTTGAATTAAGCTGCTTAATCTTCAAGGAAGATGCGTCCCTCGATATCATAGGGAAAATGCTATCTCATCCAAATTGTCGTTTGGAAGGATTCAGCTTTCAGGAGAGTGTTATACCTAATATTGGCCGGTGGGTTAAGGATTATCTGGGTAACACCCGTCTAAAACTGTTAGATTTAGCCTACGTTGGAGAGGACTTTGATGATGCCGCTGCTATGGAGTTGGGAAAGATATTAAAAAATCACCCTACCTTAAAGTTCCTGGGTGCGAGGGATCTTTATAACATCACTGACGAAGGTGGAAAAGCTATTGCTGAGGCCTTGAAAACCAACACGGTCTTGGAATATCTAAACTTTGCTAATACCGACATTGGAGAAGCCACCTTAATTGGGTTTGCAGAAGCGCTTAAGTACAGTAAGCTTGTGGTTCTCATCCTGGATCTAGGAGATGAGGATACAGACAGCGAAGCTCCTTTAGATGAAAGTGCTATTGCCTTTGGAGAAGCGTTTAAGGTAAATAATACGCTGGTTTATTTCAGTCTTCGCCGGCAACGGCCAACAGAGGCAGGTGTAGAGGCTTTGCGGCAGGGTATATTGCAAAATCAATCTTTACAGTATTTTGCTACTGGTTGGGATACTGATGGGGAATTTAACTGCATTTTAGATAAGAACAAGCACACAAGGAAAAAACATAATCTATTGTGGACAATCTGGGAAGAGTACGGTGACCTGCCATCGACTGAGCAAAGCATTCAAGACGTGGCCGTCCAAAGTGCCGACGAAAAGCCCGTCCAAATCCAACGCCCGTCTGTATTTGCAGGCTGTGAATTTTTTCGGGGGACTAGGTTACCTTTTTTTACTACTGCAGAAGGGTATGAATGCGATCTTTATTGGCAGACGGAGACAATTGACATCGCAAGTGCACTGGGTTTTTTTGAAAATGCTACGCCAGAATTGGACGTTGAACTGCCCGCTGCTGCTTCAGCATCGACACTAGAATATAGTTCTTATTTTCAATGGCTTCCGAGAGAAATGGCGGAAGATGCGCTTTCATTGCCATGGCCCGAGGATGAGATCAAAAAAGAAAAAGAAAGACAAACACAACGCGAGGTGCGAGAGAGCTTCTGGCAAGAATTGCTGGAGCCTGCAGCCAAGCGCCGTAAAATAGAAAGCGAAGAGGGAACCCGAACCCACGGGGAAAACAGTACGGCTGGTTTATTCAACTGAAGCAATAATGCTCCCGTGGGGCCTATACAATCTTCACGCCATGTGCAACTTTTGCCTCATGGTGCCACTAACAAATCAAACTGCAATGGCTGATTACCAATCATTTTATTCACAAAAACAGCGACTGTATGGGATAACACTTTCCT
>JAJXWI010000034.1 GCA_021781705.1 bacterium
AGTTGGTAACTTTGACTCAACAGTTACCGTTCCTATTGAAGGTAATTTTCGTCCTCTATTTATGTGTGATAAAAATCTTGGTATTGATGCCACAATTACCGATATATCTCTCCATTAATTACTCTGATTTTGACATGGGTCAATTATGGAATGAATGATCGAATAGTCGGAGGGGTGTCCCTCCGTCATCTTACCTTAAATTTTCATAAACTCTCATTATTTCTAAATAACTTTGTAATTAAAGCCTCAAAGGCCGCCGCCGTCTTATGTATGAGTCTAGCGAATCCTTGTAAGGTCTCAGCCCGTAACATCCACATAGATAGTTCTTCAAAGAAAGGCGCGAAATTATTAAAACAGAGCTTATCAAAATTTGGAAGTTATGGAATGATAATGAAAAAAAATACACTCTTTTAAGGTGGATGGCTCTCTTTGTGTTGGCGACCATTGCCAATTATCCAGAGGCAGGAATCATAGAAATATATGATAATTTTAATGATAACTCCTTCTTGTTAAATAATCTAGGCCCTCCTGACGCCTCATGTATATTAACAAAAGATACTCATTACTCCATTAGGTTATTTGATACAAAACAAGGCTGGACTATGGAGCATCCTTATTTCTCATTAGAATGGACAGTTTCTCGAGGGATAAAAGATATCCATCCAGACACTATACAATTCGTAATTCCCAGAGAAGCAGTAGATACAAAAAGATGGGAAGTAAGCTTTTTAAAGGTTACCGGGAATGGAGGAGAAGGCGTGATAGAGCAGATCTTAACCCTTACCCCTTTTAAAATACGATATGATGACGCATATATTAATTACAATCTAAATTCGCACCAATATATAGACTTACAGATGGTAAAATAACATACTCAATAACTCCAGTAAAATTGGGAATCTTTGCTAAATTTTGTCTAAATGGTCATCGTCGCATAAAATAAAAATAACCTAAAATAGTCTATACTAGAAGTACCTAAGAAAGCCAGGGAAGTTGCCATTTCTTCGGTGTTCAGGCAGAGTGAAATTGATCCTCGCTCATGCGCACGAGCGTTTTTTTGTAGATAATGTTTTAATGAAAGACTCAGGTATAAAAACCATAGTCGGCAATAAACTTTACAAGAGTAAACGATATTTTATAACATAAACAGTTATACAGACTAAATGATTTTGATTTTTCTATAGCATTAAATAAGGTCTCATAAAACGGGGTATTAGGATTCTCTGCTGAAATAAATTGTATTAAACAGTCTTCTCTTTCCTCTAACGCTCTAAGATATTCCTGTAATATGGAAGACTGCCTCGGAGCCACATAATCCCTAAAATTATCTATCACTTCTCTTTTTACATTATTGTATTTAATTGTTTATTTTTTCTTGATGAAGAATACACTGCTTCTCTATTTGCGACCTTTCCATTTTACTTTAATTTTTCAGCCATTATTTTTATGCATTTTCTTCTCCTTTTTAAGAATAAGCGATTTTTGTAAAATAGTTTCATATAACAATTTAAGAGAAGGATAGTGTCTAAAAACAAAAATCCTCTGCGATCGGGTTGTCCTTATTTTTTAGTTTTCTGCAAGGTCCATCGGGTCTTCTTTTCCTGTGGCTTTTAGGCTCTGGCTAAGTTTGCTAAAAGAGGGAAGCTCCTTTGCAGTTTGATGACACAGCCACAAGGGAGGAAAAGATTTTTCAAATTTATTTATATTTTGTTGTTTATGCAGCATTTCTAAATTAAAAAAAGCCTTAGCTGCTAGGGAAGGATCTTTTGCAACCATTGCTGTCACTATCGCATGCTTGTAACATTCTTTAGCATATTCTTTATTTTATTTAAAAAGCAAATCTCCTAATTCAAAATGCGGCAGGCACAACAAAACCATCCATTTTCGAATCTGAGGAGTTCCGCTTTGTCGAAACCGGAAAAAAGGGTTACAATCTCCTCATTAGTTTAATTGATAATTACGATTCAGACAAATGTTCTAGAATCGTAAATAAAGAAATCAAGTATTTTGAATCCCCAAAAGGTAGTGCAAATTCTTTTCGGCTACAGTACGTTCTATAAACATATGTCCCGAACGCTAGTTTCCTGATTTCTGATTTTTAAGAGCTATCATTGCGTACATCGTAAGGAAGTTCAACAGGAATGCTGGAATAATTGGCGGGATATCAGAGCCTAATATTTTATTAACACAAGGCCATACTGCAGCCGTAAGAGCCCCCACGATCATGCCTGACAGGGCTTCTTTCCTGCTCAATCTATTTGAATACAAGGAGAACAGCAACAGCGGCCCGAAAGATGCTCCAAGCCCAGACCATGCATACAAGACAAGGTGATAAATTGTATCTATTTTATAATAAGCTATCACGTAAGCTATCATCCCTACAATTACAACGCTTATTCTTGACGCCCATAAAGCCTGAACAGGGCTTGCATTCTTAAATAAAAATCCTTTATAAACATCTTCGCCCATACTTGAAGCAACAACGAGTATTTGCGCAGCCATCACATTTGTAGTAGCCGCTAGTATTGCGCAAAGAATGAGCCCTGAAAAAATAGGGGAGAGTGTATCTCTGACTATATCAAGAGCTACCAGCTGAGGATTTAGCAATCCATTAGGGAAGAGGTTAATACCTATCATGCCGATAAAAGTCGCAGCTCCGAGTGTAAGTACCTGCCATGAAATGCCAATGTATTTTGCCTGCCTAATATCACCGGCATTTTTTATTCCCATAAATTTGGTAATTATGTGCGGCTGTCCGAAATATCCTATTCCCCAGCCTACGGAAAGAAATATTATCTGAGAAATGGTATTCACAGAAAAATCTGGCAATAGAGATGTTTGCAAATGCTGTGCTCTTATCGAGTCCATTACGGGGCCAATACCTCCGATCTGATACAGTATTTTCAATGGGATAACTATTACTACAAGGAGAAGAAAAATCCCCTGAAACAGGTCTATCCATGCCACAGTTTTGTATCCACCCACGAAAACATAAGCGGCAATCACAAAAAGGCCTATGGTTATACCGGCAGTGTAACTCAGCCCGAACAAGGAATATACGAGAAGCCCCATACCTACCAATTCGGCAGAAATATAAACAGTAAGAAACAGAAAAGAAATGAACGCCGAAAACAGTTTTATCGTTTTTGTTTTATCATTAAGCCTCGTTTCGAAATAAGAATAAAGCGTAAGATTGTCCATTTCCCCCGTTAACAAACGTATCCTGGGGGCTACAAACTGCCAGTTTAAAAACATAAAAACAATAAGACCGATAGCCACCCATGCGCTAAAGACACCTGTTGTAAAAATAAGCATGGGATACCCCATAAAAAGCCAGTCGCTCATATCGCTGGCATGTGCAGATAGCGCCACCATCCATTTATTCAAAGACCGATTTCCCAACACATAATCTGCATCGGAATTTTGTTTACGAAAAGTAAGCAACACCACAGCCAGAAGGCAGGCAGAGTAAATAAAAAAAGTTATTATCCCTACAGTATTCATCTTCTCTCTTCTGACTCCTTAAATCGACGCGAAAAAGCTTTTTTAATTTTTCTTTCCTAATGTAAAAATCTAAAATGTGAAAGGAATGTGTGAACGCAATAGAAAAAAATACTCCTTTCAAAAGTAAAATCAACAGACATGTGATAATGCCAAACGGAATAATTCTTGAAATTATAAAATGTTCCACGAGAAAAAAGGTTCAATTTCGCGTCAAGTTTTTAAGTAGTTAAAAACAAATTTTCAGACTTATGGCTGGTATTTTTTGATTTTTTTCTTACCTTAACATGGAATCCGAAGCGAAAAACGCCTTTTCGTGTATGGTCTAATAATGTATGACAAGGGAATTGACAAGAAGTATGGAACCTTCTGTTAGTGAAATTCACGTAGAAGCTGGAAAAACACATAAGCAATATCTGAAAGACCTCTGGATATACAGAGAGCTTTTCTTCTTCCTAGCATGGCGCGACATCCTAGTCAGGTACAAACAAACCATTATCGGCGTGACCTGGAGCGTAGTTCGCCCGCTTATAACAATGATTGTCTTCACTATAGTTTTCGGGAAACTGGCAAAAATGCCATCCGATAGAATGCCATACTCTGTTCTGGTATTCATAGCCATGCTGCCATGGCAATTCTTCAGCAACACCTTTACAGAGGGGGGGAATTCACTTATAAATAACGAAAAACTTGTTTCCAAAGTCTATTTTCCGAGGATAATAATCCCGACAACTTCCATGCTCGTGAGCCTGATTGACTTTCTGATATCATTTTTACTCCTTGCCTTACTTATGATATGCGTCGGATTCATCCCAGCATGGACAATAATCTTCATGCCAATATTTCTTCTTCAAGTCATCATCGTTTCTCTAGGGCTTACTTTCCTTACTTCCGCAATGAACGCAAAGTATCGCGACTTCCGGTATGTATTACCTTTTGTCGTTCAAATAGGCCTTTACATATCTCCTGTAGGATTCTCCAGCACAATAATTCCCGAAAATTGGAAAATACTCTATTCCATAAACCCATTGGTCGGAGTAATTGACGGGTTCCGTTGGTGCATATCAGGAAATACGGCTTTCATATATTTTCCGGGACTCATGGTATCTTTGGGTGTAACTTTAATAATTTTTATCGTAGGATTGCAGTATTTCAGATCGGTAGAACGCACCCTTGCAGATGTGATATAGTCAACGAATTAAGCGAATTTCTCGAATATATAGCCGTAAAAAGTGGTGGCTATAAAGACAATGATTATGGTGGCATTTTTACATTATTCCCATCATGGCACCCGCCCGTATTTCCCTTAAAATATTCAATGCCCCACTGGCACCCAAATAGAGCAATAACACCCATCCCAGACGCACAGTTATGATCATTAAAATCATGATCATCACCATTACCATTGCCACAGCCACCCATAGCATTATCTGCATTACTCCCGTCAAAACAATTACTAAAGCCCGCCGACGACTCTTTACCAGCCGCAATAGAACCATTTACACAAGTGAAACGAGCGCCAGTGTCATGCATTTTTTGCAGACGTGGCACTACATATGTCATTATTTTTTTCATAGTCATTTTTACCTAAGTTAATTTCGTTGGTAAGTACTCACAAAACTACGCTTCATCGTAAATCATGTTCAAATAATTATCAATAACGATTTTCTGCAAATGCCCAGAAATATACTGGATAATTTGATGCAAAATGATACCATTATTTTCGGTGGATTGCATTTTGACCTCTGTAGTTTTTGCTTAAACATACTCCGGTCGCAATCCATCATTTTTTTAAAAAAATCTCATGATATGGGATGACTGTGAAAAAAGAGTGGAAGTAATATTTTGAAGCAACATTAAGCGGGCATAAAACAAAAATGATATGAAATTTACTGCCTTTGTACAACGAGACTTAGTTAGTGTGAATTTGAAATCATCAACAAAAGAGAGCGTCATCTCTGAAATTGTAGACCAGCTGCACAAATGCAAACGAATAAGAGATAAAAAGCAGATACTGGAAAGCCTTCTAAAAAGAGAAACTTTAGGAAGTACTGGCATTGGCGATGGAGCGGCCATACCTCATGCGAGAGTAGATACCTTAAAAGAAGCTGTTTTATTTATCGGCATTTCCAAAAATGGAGTGGACTTCTCTTCAGTAGATAATAAGCCTGTTCATCTAATTGTCCTTCTGCTGACTCCAGTTCTTGAAAGCAGTTTGCATATTAAAATTCTTTCAAAAATCGGGACAATGTTGAATAATAAAGAGCTCATTAACGAGCTTATGAACTGCTCATCAAATGAAAGATTGTTTGAAATTCTTAAGCATAGCAGCATGGATAAGGAAGGATTTCTTGTTTTGAGTAAAGATGAGATTTATCTTGAGCTTGAAACAAACGGTACTGGAATAACTGAGACATCGGCAAAAAAACGATTGGAAGTTTACGGGTTAAACAAACTGGCAAAAATACGACGAACTTCCCTTACTTTGAAATTTATTTATAATTTTACCAATTTTCTTGCAATTTTAATGTGGATTGGAAGCGGACTAGCTTTTCTAGCTGAAATGTTCGAGGTTGGTTGCGCAATAATAATTGTAATCTTCATCAATGCTATTTTTAGTTTTTGGCAGGAATATAAGGCAGAGAAAGCTATATATGCACTAAATGAGCTAATTCCATCCTTCACGAGAGTAATAAGGGAGGGTAAAGAGAAAAAAGTTCCTACGATTGAGCTAGTCCCTGGTGATATTATTATTATTGAGGAAGGGGATAAAGTTCCCGCCGATGCAAGGCTTATTGAAGCAGATGAACTACGTGTAAACAACAGTGCATTCTCAGGAGAATCTAAACTTTCACATAAAATAGCCGAAGGATTGCATGACGGTAAGGATTTTCTTTGGCTAGAAATACCTAATTTAATTTTTGCCGGAACAAACATTGCAACAGGAATTGGAAAAGCAGTTGTTATCGCAACTGGCATGGCAACAGAAATCGGCAAAATCGCGTATCTAACACAGACGGTTAAGGATGAATTAAGCCCCTTGCAGAAAGAAATAAATCGCGTGACAAAACTGATAGCAGTTTTATCGATTGCTATGGGGTTTGTTTTCTTTTTTATAGGGCTAACCTTAACTAAAATGAGCCTTGTTACTTCATTTATGTTTGCAATCGGAATTATTTTAGGAAACGTCCCTGAAGGCCTTATGCCTACTGTTACTCTAGCTTTATCTATGGCCGTTCAGAGAATGGCAAAAAAAAATGCGTTGATAAAAAAACTTTCGTCTGTTGAAACTCTTGGTTGCACTAATGTGATATGTACGGACAAAACCGGTACTCTGACAACCAATCAGATGAGTGTAAAGAAGGTATGGGTTAACAATAAAATAATTGAAATAACAGGTAGTGGATATGAACCTACGGGTTCTTTTCTATTCCAAAATGAGATAATGTCGAAAGAGTCGCTAAAAAATAATAACATAGATATATTGCTTTTAACTGGACTGTTGTGCAATACAGCTAAACTTATCCCTCCTTCTGATGCTCAGAGATTCTGGACTATAAATGGAGATCCCACAGAAGGAGCATTGCTAACATTGGCTCACAAGGCTGGTTTTAATACTGAAACTGAACGAGAGAAACATCCAACGTTAAAGCGATTTCCATTTGAATCAGTTCGAAAGAGAATGAGTTCGATAAATAAATTCTCTAATGAAAAAGCCTACGTTTTTACAAAAGGAGCGCCAAAGGAAATTCTAGAACTTTGCAACAGAATAATTTTAGACAATAAGATTAACGATATTCCTTCAGGAAAAAAAACAGAAGTGTTAGCCCAAATTGATAACTTTGCAAAGGACGGCTTGAGAGTTCTTGGCTTTGCTTATAGGGAAATTGACCATCAAAACATAAGAAATGCCACAGCACAAACAGTTGAAAAAGATTTAATTTTCATCGGAGCTACGGCAGAATATGACCCTCCGCGACCAGAAGTCAAAGATGCGGTGTCTATCTGTAAAAAAGCGGGTATACGGGTAGTAATGATAACCGGAGATTACCAGTTAACGGCCTTATCAATTGCAAAACAAGTAGGCATAGTTTCATCAGAGGATACTGAAGTAGTTACGGGTGCGGATCTATCTAATTTATCAGAAGAGCATCTAAAAGATTTAATTATTAATAAACAAATTATTTTTGCCAGGGTCAATCCTGAACATAAATTAAGAATCGTAAACGCCTTTAAGGAATTAGGCAATATTGTTGCTGTTACTGGCGACGGAGTTAATGATGCTCCTGCACTAAAACGAGCAGACATTGGTATAGCTATGGGCTTGCGCGGCACAGATGTTGCTAAAGAGTCCGCTGAGATGGTATTACTCGATGACAATTTTGCAAGTATTGTAGCTGCTATTCAAGAAGGAAGGGCTGTATTTGATAACATTAAAAAATTTATTACATATATTTTTGCCCACCTGATTCCTGAGGCGGTTCCATTTATTTTCTATGTGCTCCTTAAAATCCCTGTCCCAATTACTGCCATGCAGATTTTGGCAATTGATTTAGGAACAGAAACTCTTCCTGCGCTTGCCTTGGGGATTGAAAAGCCAGAACCTGGTATAATGAATCGTCCTCCTGGACACAAAAAAGAAGGAATTATTGATAAAACTGTTTTATTTCGAGGATACGTATACTTGGGGCTTTTAAATACTGCTTTTGTTTTGGCAGCCTATTACTTTACTCTCTATGCTGGAGGCTGGAAACCTGGAATGCAACTAGAACCTAATGACACTACGTTTACAAACCCTCTGCATCTTAAGGCTATGACAATTCTTTTTGCAGGTATCGTGGTTATGCAAATTGCTAATGTTTTTGCTTGTAGAAGTGATAAATTTTCAGTCTTTAAAATAGGCTTTTTTAATAATAAACTTATACTGTGGGGAATTGTTTTTGAACTTGTCTTTACCGCCATAATTATTTATGTTCCATTTTTCCAGAAAATATTTAATACTATAGCGTTGGAATGGAAAGACTGGGGAATATTGTTAGTTTTTATGATTTTGATATTCATGTTAGAAGAACTAAGAAAATATTATACATCCAGGCGCCAGCGGCACAACTTGATTTTACCCAATACCATTAAGTAAGTTACGATTCTGTCAAAAAATAGGAGAAGAAGAAAACACATGTTCTTATTTTTAACAAGTACAAGCAATCACTTTAAATACTTACGGCTCAAGTCTTAAAAGTCTGACTTCTGTTAGGCCCCACTGAAATTATACCAATATCGGCGCCTACCAGTTCCGCTATCTTCCTCAAATATTTTTGAGCTTCATCAGGAAGCTCTTCGAAACAAGTTGCGGAAGTAGTTGAAGAGTGCCAACCCTGATAAGTTTCATAAACAGGAATAGATTTTGCTATATCTTCAGTATCAGATGGCATATCAGTCACCATTTCACCGTTTACCTTATACGCAACACAAACTTTTAAGGAATCATACTGATCAAGCACATCGAGCTTCGTTATTGCCAACGTATCTACTCCATTGAGCATACACGAATACCTTGCTGATACGGCATCAAACCAACCGCATCTTCTCGGTCTTCCTGTGGTCGCTCCATATTCTCGTCCTAGTCGTCTTAATCGTTCCCCTTCTTCGCCCATAAGCTCGGTCGGGAATGGACCTTCTCCTACGCGCGTACAATACGCCTTCATTACACCAACGATGTTATCTATATATTTTGGAGATAGTCCCGAGCCTGTACAAGCCCCGCCCGAAGTTGTATTACTGCTGGTGACAAATGGATACGTGCCGTAATCTACATCAAGAAGCATACCCTGCGCCCCTTCAAACAATATACTCTTGTTTTCCTTAGATGCCTTGTTTATTGTTAGAACTGTGTCTTTTATATAAGGAGTTAAAAATTTGGCCGCCTCCAAAAGCTTGATCCATTCTTCATCGACGTTTACAAGTTCACAGTTACAACCTGCAAAAATGGTATTATAAAAAGCAGCTTCCTCTTTAAATCTTTTTTCAAATCTTCCAGTATCGAGCATTTCCAATGCCCTTATCCCTCTTCTAGAAGCCTTATCCGCGTATGCCGGGCCTATGCCTCGTTTTGTAGTACCTATTTTACGTTCCGGATTGCTTTGTTGCTCTTTCAAGCCATCCATTAAACTATGATATTTAAGGATAAGATGGCATCTTGTACTTATCTCAAGCCTGCCTTCAAACTCAATGTTCCTTGCCTGGAGTTTTTTTATCTCTTCCATTAAAACAATCGGGTCGACAACCACTCCATTGCCCACTATGCATTTAGCTTTGGGTCTGAATATTCCGGATGGAACCACATGGAGCACAAATTTATCATTGCCTATTTCCACCGTATGTCCGGCATTATTCCCACCCTGAAACCTGACGACAAGATCCGATTTCTCTGTCAACACATCTATAATTTTACCTTTACCTTCATCTCCCCATTGAACGCCTACCAATACTGTTGAACTCATAATAACGGAACCTCACTTCTCTTGAAACTTAAAAACTGGCACTTAAAACCGATCAGTACAGATTATAGATTGCGATACACTTAAATCAAGCAAAAGCAAATTTTACGGCAGTTTTTACCAGTCGATATAAATCACGACAAGCTGGATTTATCTCTTTTTGGGTATATTGTACATAGAATAAATCTACAGGAACATTAAAGATAAATGGAAACATTATTTTCAGTAAAAGATAAAGTTATATTGATAACAGGGGCATCCTCTGGATTGGGGCATCATTTTACAAAAACGCTTGCAAAAGCAGGGGCCAAAGTAGCCATGGTTGCTCGTCGTTTCGATAGGATAAAAGCAATTTCAATTGAAGTTAGTCAAGATGGCGGGGTTGCTATTCCATTTACATTGGATATTACACAAACGTCAGATATTAAAAATGTTGTCAAAGAAATAGAAGATCAATTGGGGCAAATTGATGTACTTGTTAACAATGCAGGTGTTGATGCGCGAAAGAATATCTTTGAAACAACTGATGAGGATTGGACAAAAGTCATTGATACAAATCTAAAAGGACTAGTAATGGTTACGCAAGCTGTTGCAGCCCGCATGATAGAAAACAAAAAAACAGGAAGCATTATTAATATTTCATCGGTTTCAGATATTCTCGGGTTTAAAGGTGGAAATCCAGCATATATGATGTCAAAGGCTGGCGTTTCTCACTTCAACCACTTACTTGCGTTAGAATTAGCTAGTTCAAATATTAGAGTAAACGCTATAGCTCCAGGAGTATATCGCACTGAAATAAACGACGATTTATTCGATACTGATTTAAGTAAAGTTCTTGAAAGCAAAGTACCTCTCTTAAGATTTGGCAATCTTGGAGATTTAGATGGCGCATTATTCCTCCTTTGCTCAGATGCATCACGTTACATGACTGGAACAATTATTAGGGTGGACGGCGGATTAGGTATCAACAAACTGATTTTATAATGTTGTTGTATCTCTCTTGCAAAATAAAATCATGAAAATAAAAATCGGAAATACATTACAATATATCGTGTATGTGCTGGCCAGAGGCTTTGTAGAATTTATAAGGCTATTGCCGCTTAATATGGCTTTTTTTCTCGCCAGAGTAATAGGGACTTTTGCTTATTATCTTGATTTTTTCGGAAGAAATTTAATGATACGGAATCTTTTGCACACCGGTATTGCAAAGAACAAACCGGAAGCTGCCACAATAGCAAAAAAAAATTATATTCACCTTTTGAAATTTGGAATAGAATTTCTTAAATTCGACCAATACATAACATCTGAAAACATTACCAAACATATAAAGTTTAAATCAACTCCCAAAGCTGATGAAGCCATAAAAAATGCGAAAGCCATCATATTCGTAAGCGGACATTATGGGAACTGGGAAATTTCAGGGTTATTTGGTTCTTCCGTTTTGCGCCCGCTGTTAAGCGTCATGAAACCATCGCCTAATCAAAGGATCACCGATTACTTGATCAATAAAAGGAAAAATTTTGGACAAGAGATATGCATGAAAAAAGATTCTTTCAGTCTTCTTTTGAGCTCATTAAAATCAGGAAAGTCTATCGGATTAATCGCCGACCAGGACGCCAGGTCTAAAGGAATCGACACCGTATTTTTAGCGCACCCGGCAAGAACCCATAGATCGCCGGCCCTGCTCCATTTAAAAACAGGAGCCCCTATTATTGCGGGAGTCGCAAGAAGACTTGATGATAAATTTAATTATGAAGTCGTCGTTGAAGATCCCATCACACTCGAAAAAAGTACTGAAAAATCCGAGGAAGATGTTAAATTATTGGCTCAACAGTATATAAAAGTCATAGAAAATGCAATTAGAAAAGATCCTACTCAATGGATGTGGTATAATACCAGATGGAGAAAACGCATTAAAAAGAAAAAGTCTTACACTCCCGACAAAAACGAAAAGATCCAAACATGAAAAAAAGAAATTTCTTATTGCAGAATGTAGAATACTATTTAGCAAAAGGATTTGCCGAATTTATAAGAATTATTCCTTTGAAAGCGGCCTTTTCACTGGCAAAAGTATTTGGAATTATTGCCTATTACGCAGACTTTTATGATAGAAAACTTATGGTTCAGCATATTATGCATGCTAAAATTGCTGCAACCAAAAAAGAAGCCGCAACTATAGCCAGAGCAAATTATATTCACATGGTTAAGCTCGGAGTAGAATTTCTCAGGTTTGACCAATATTTCACTTCCGATGAAAGCTTTAGAGAGCGTGTCAAAGTCTTACCGTTGTCACCAGAAACAGAAAATGCCGTAAAAAATGCTAAATCCATAATCTTTGTAGGCGCTCACCTAGGCAACTGGGAAATGTCGGGATTGTTTTGTTCAGCTATTTGGCGTCCTCTCTTAAGCGTTATGAGCCCAATTTCCAATGAAAAGATAACTAACTTCATATTAAGCAAAAGGGAAAAATTCAAACAGGAGATCTGCCTGAAAAAAAACTCCTTCAAATTATTGCTTAACGCTCTAAAAAGCGGCAGATCTGTTGGAATAATTTCAGACGAGCACGCAGGACGAAGAGGAGTAGAAACAACTTTCTTCGAACATCCCGCGATGACGCATATTTCTTCGGCTTTGCTGCATCTAAGAACAGGAGCGCCAATACTCGTGGGAGTAACAACAAGAAGCAGTGATAATTTTACGTACAATTTAAGCTTAAACGGTCCTTACAAGCTTGAAAAATCAACAGGGAATTTTGATGAAGACGTTAAATTACTTGCCCAAATGTATACAAGTGCAATAGAAAATGAAGTGAGAAAACATCCTACGCAATGGATCTGGTGCCATAAGAGGTGGATGGATATAAATAGAGAAGGCAAAAAGAAAAAGAGAAAAAAGTGAGACTCTTTTTATGGCTAAAAGTAAAAACATATTTTTAGAGAATCTTGAATACTATCTGTTAATACCTCTTATTTTTATAGTAAGGTTATTGTCTTTAAAAACAGCATTTAAAATTGTTTCATTCGGAGCCCGCATGGCCTTCATCGTCGATAGAAGGCACAGGAACAGAGCCATCCAGCACATACTACACTCAGGCATCGTTAACAGTGAAAAGAGCGCACAAAAGTTAGCTTTTGCCAGCTTTGTTCATTTTGCAAAAATTGGAGTTGAAATCATAAAAATAGATCAGTACATCAATCCTGAAAACATATCTGAATACATTAAACTTACATATGTAAATCCTGAAGCTGAAAAAGCGCTAAAAAATGCAAAGGCAATAATATATGCCGGAGCCCATTATGGGAACTGGGAAATTTCGGGGCTGGGAAGTTCAGTGCTGGTCAGACCAATAGTGAGCGTAATGAGACCTTTTGACAATAAAAAAATAGGCGACTACATCATATCAAAACGCCGCATGTTCAACCAGGAAGTCTGCGACAAAAATTCTGCTATAAAACCTTTATTAAAAGCCATATCTGAGGGCAAAGCGATAGGCATTCTTTCAGATCAGCATGCGGGAAGTTCTGTCGGAGTAGCAACTACATTTTTCGGACATCCGGCAAGGACCCATTTTTCACCTGCTATGTTGCACATTAAAACGGGAGCCTCTATTTTCGTGGGAATAGCAAGAAGATTGGATGATAATTTTAAGTATGAAATCAGCTTCACCGGCCCTTTGGAATTAAAAAATCCTACCGGAAACAGAGAAAAAGATATGCAGAAGCTGGCTCAAATGTACACCACAGGAATAGAAAATGAAATTAGAAAAGACCCCTCTCAGTGGGTGTGGTGCCATAGACGCTGGCTGAATATCAACCGATACGGCAAGGCAACAAGCATTGATTCTTTAAGCAATTTCATTTAAATGGTCTTCCATGTCCGCTAATAGCTGAAAGATAGCTTTATACCGATACTCTTCCCTGGATAGCTGCAGAAAGAGTAGCAGAATTTGCGAAAGATATATCGGCGCCGGCCGGAATCCCTCTTGCAAGCGTAGTAATCTTCACACCATAAATAGCAAGAATTTTAGAAAGATAAACAGTAGTTGCCTGCCCTTCAATATCTTGACTCAAAGCAATCAGGACTTCCTTTATGTTTTTATTTTCAGAAAGTCTTTTTTGCAATAAATCTATCTTAAGTTTATCCGGAGTAATCCCTTCAAGAGGGGAAAGCTTCCCACCAAGAATGTGATACTTCCCTCTGTATGAAGCAGCTTCTATGACCGGAAGTTGAATAAAATCTTCAACTATACAAAGCAGCGATTCATCCCTACCCCCGTCAGAACATATTTTACAGGTTTCATGTTCTGACAAATTACAGCATACTTTGCATCGTTTTACATTCACAGTCAGTGCCGCGAGCTCTTCTCCAAAAAACTTAAGCTTTTCAGGCGGCCATTTTAACAAAGAAAAAACTATTCGCTCCGCACCCCTCCTTCCAATCCCCGGAAGTTCTTTGAAAAGCGAAATTACCTTTTCTATTTCTTTGGGCAAGATATTGTTCATAAAAAAATTCGTTAACCTCCGTTAACGACTTTTTTGTTAAAAAAGTCCTGGAATATTCAATCCGCCCGTAAGCACGGACATTTTACTTTGCGCGAGTTTTTGCGCCTCATTAAGGGCGTTATTAACGGCAATAGTAACCATATCTTCAATTTTTTCAGCATTTCCTTCCTTCACAGCCTCTGGAGCAATTTTTATAGACTTGATTTTCATTGCCCCAGTAGCAATAGCCTCAACTGAAGTCCCAAAAACCCCTTTTACTTCAACATCTGCGAGTTGTTCCTTAACTTTTTCGAGCTCTTTCTTCATCTCGTAAGCTTTTTTGAGCATTCCACCCATATCACCTATTTTCCCAAACATTTTTTTCCTCCTAAGTTAGACTAGAGACTATAAATTATAGTAATTCATAATTATCAATTATTAATTGTCAATTGTTAATTTCATCCCCTGAAATCGACCAGAGTACCATCAAAAATATCTAGTGTTTTTTTCACAAATTCATTATTTAAAATTTTTTCTTTTACCTCATCCAAATCTTTTGTTTTTTGAACAGCCGGAGGTGAAACCAATCCTTTTACCAACATTATATTAAGTGTAAGATTATTAATACCTGTAAGCCTGTGCATACACTTTTCTAACAATGCCTTTTCGTCGATTACACGCCTGGAGTGAAGGGCATTAAATTCTTCATCAAAACAAATGGTAAAAACGTCATTTTTCACAGATAAAGGTTTAGCTTCCTGCATCCAGAATTTTAATTGAGGTTTATTGATGTGTTCCGTATCCATCTCAACAATAAGGGCATGCCATAACTTTTCAGGAGAGACAACTTTTCTAGGTTTTTCAGGAACAGTTTGAGCTTCTTCTTTTTCCGGGGCAATTGTGGAACTAATTGTCGGCGACAATGTCGCCACGTTGTCCTCCACTTTTAGACTCGTTTCGTGTTTGACATTTACTGGAGGTTCACTTTTTTTCAGCTCTGCTTCGACTTTAGTAGGAACAATTACAGGTGCAGGATGGCGTTGTTCGTTTATTTTCTCGTGATAAGGAACAACTTTTTGAACTGATAGTTGGGAATCCCCAGAAGCAGAACCAAGCCCTTTTAACTCGTTAAGTTTTCTAATAATATCGTTAACTTTGACAGAAGACGAATATCTCATTGCCTTCATTATCGCAGTTTCTATAAAAACATGTTTGTTTATAGAATCATGAAGCATTCTTCCGATAGCAGAAAGAGATTCTAGAAGAAGTTGAAGCTTCTCCAGCGAGACAAAAGAAGAAAGTTTTCTGTAAACTTCAATCGAATCCTCACCAACTTCAAGTATCGCGTCAGGATCATCGACAAGCAATGTTATTTCAATTCCTCTAAGGTATTCAATTATATCATAAAACAGGTGCTCAATAGTTTTTCCTTGTTGCGCCACAGCATTCAGTTCAAGTACAAAATTTCCATAATCATTGGTTAATATTGCTTTTAAGAGGTTTTCTCTTTGCTGCTGAGAGGTAATACCAAAAGTCGTAAGTACCTGTTCTTCGCTGATGTTATTATTTTCACTATCTCCATTAAAGGCTATAAGCTGGTCCATAAGAGACAAAGCATCCCTCATTCCGCCATCTGCAGCCCGCGCAATAACCCTTGTAGCATTTTTTGAAATCTGCACATTTTCAGATTCTGCAATTTTACCCAATCTCTCTACAATGAGCGACTGAGGGATCTTTCTCAAGTCAAATCTTTGACACCTGGAAATAACCGTGGGCAAAACTTCATGAACTTCTGTTGTTGCAAATATAAATTTCACATGAGCAGGGGGCTCTTCCAATGTCTTTAAAAGTGCGTTCCATGCTGAATTAGTGAGCATGTGAACTTCGTCAATTATGTAAACTTTATATTTTGAGTTAATTGGAGAATATAAAACTTCCTCTCTAAGCCTTCGAATATTATCAACACTGTTGTTGCTGGCACCATCTATTTCGATTATGTCTATATTGTTTCCATCGTTTATACTGACGCATGAACTGCATTTATCGCAAGGTTCGGCAACTGGAGCGTTCTTGCAGTTAATCGCTTTTGCAAGAATACGAGCGATTGTGGTCTTCCCTATTCCTCGTGGACCGACAAAAAGGTAAGCATGTGCAATCCTATTGCCAAGCAGTGCGTTTTGCAAAGTCCTGGTAATATGTTCCTGCCCTACCAGGTCTGAGAAAGTTCCAGGCCTCCATTTTCTTGCAAGAACTTGATATTCCATAGATTAGTTGTTAGTTGATGGTTGATCGTTAACAGCTCAATTTGTCCACGCTCTACGAACCGTGAACAGTGAACTAATAATAAGCCGCCGATTACCAGATGCACCTACGGCACTTGGCCTCTTCACACGGAGCTGCTTGATTCCTCACCTGACTCGATTAGCGAGATTCCAATGCATAGGGTCCGAATAATCGGCGACAAAATAAGTTACATTAATTTCAGCGAAATAAAAGACCCTTATTGTTTTTTCTTTTTAGGAGCTTTTATTTTTATGCCGGGATTCGTAGTAGTAGTATATTCAAGAAGCAAACCCAATTCGTGCCTGAGCTGAGCCCTTGGGGTTACTCTGTCTATCAACCCTTTTTTAAGAAGAAACTCTGAAGTCTGAAAACCCTCGGGCAGTGTAGCCTGGGTAGTATCCTTGATAACGCGCGGTCCAGCAAAACCTATAAGCGCCTGAGGTTCAGCTAACATCACACTACCTAAAGATGCGTAACTGGCAGTCACACCAGCCGTTGTAGGATTTGTCATTATTACGATATAAGGAAGATTTTTCTCTTTATGCCTTTCAAGGGCACCGCTTGTTTTTGCCATTTGCATAAGGCTGAACATCCCTTCATACATTCTAGCGCCGCCGCTCGCGGTAACAATAACCAATGGTATACCCTTTTCAGTAGCAATCTCGGTAATTCTGGCAACTTTTTCACCTACTACAGATCCCATGCTTGCGCCCAAAAACCTGAAATCCATTACCCCTATAGCATACTCAATACCGTTAAGGGCAGCTACCCCGCAAACAATAGCATCGTTCAACCCTGTTTTTCTAATGTTTTGTTCCAATTTATCAGCATAAGAAGCAACACCTTCAAATTTTAAAATATCTACCGAAATCAGATTAGAATCTACTTCCTTAAAACTTCCTGCATCCGTTAAAAGTTCTATCCTTTGCTGAGCCGACAATTGTCTGTGATATCCACAATGCGGGCACACTTCTATAAACTTTTTCCACTCGTCTTTATGATAATACTCTTCGCACCCTTTGCACTTATCAAAAATGCCGACCGGTATTTTTACCTTTTTATCCTCGGCAGGAGTATCTGTTTTTATCGTTGAATATTTGGGTTTCCCAAACAGTGACATACTTAATCATCTCCTCGCTAAAACTAAAATCGTTACACTATTAGCGCCAGACGAAAGTAAAGCCTCGCTGGCCGATCTCAAAGTTGATCCAGTTGTAAAAACATCATCAACTAATAATATATCTTTCTTTTCTATAAAGGCTTTATTTTTACTAAAAAAAGCCCCTTTTAAATTTTTATGTCTTTCCTCTCCGGAAAGCCTTGTCTGAGTTTTTGTAAATTTTCTTCTTACAAGAAGATTTTTATAACCAATACCTGTAACTATTGCAATTCTTTTTGCCAGTAAAGCTGACTGATTATACCCCCTATAAAGATGCTTCATAAAATGAAGAGGTATAGCCGTCACACAGTCAAAGTGTATTTTTGAATCCTGAATTTTATGTGAGGCAGAGTCAGCCATCTGGGACAAAAATTCAATTTTATTGTTATACTTATACTGCTCAACTAAATGCTGAACATTGCTGTTCATCATAAATAAGCATATAGCATCACTCCACGGAGCAGGTTTCTCTTTCATGCATTTTGAGCATATATCCAATATCAAATCCAGATCTCCCCCGCAACTCTTGCATATATTTTGTCCCGGAGCGGGAAGTTTTACCAGACATTCTGCACAAAACAAGCCATTTTCAGTAAAATTTTCCTGGCAATAAGGACATATCTCAGGAATAAAATAATTAAGAACCTGGCTGATAATCTTCAAAAGTGAAAATTCTTTAGAAGTTTCTTCTGGCTGCTATTCTTCCGTTTTTTAGAAACCCATCATAGTTTCTTGATATAAGGTGAGACTCAAGCTGACTCAATGAATCAAGCGTCACCCCCACCATAATAAGCAAGCTGGTACCACCGAAGAAACTGTCTATGATATACGGAAGATTTAACTGCTTGTTCAATAACATCGGAAACAGTGCAAGAGCCATAAGAAATATAGATCCTGCAAGCGTAACCCTGGTCATTGTGTTATCAAGGTATTCAGCTGTAGGCAAGCCTGGCCTGATTCCCGGGACAAAAGCTCCATCCCTCTTCAGATTATCTGAAATTTGCATAGGATTAAATTGGTTTGCCACCCAGAAGAAGGCAAACAGAAGAATAAGCAAGCCATATACTGTCATATAGCACGGGGTCCCGTAGGCCATATACGCAGCAATCCACCGCGTAGCTGGAATCCACCGGAACAACATCTCAGGAACAATCAGAATTGAACCCGCAAGAATTATAGGCATAACTCCGGCAAAGTTAACCCTTAACGGGATAAATGAGTTTCCCCCCATCATTTTCTTACCTACAGTTTTCCTAGCATACTGAATGGGAATCTTTCTCTGTCCCTGAGTAAGCACAACCGTAGCTGCTGTTACCAGCACGAAGAGTAAGAATAAGAGGAATAAATGAACAGGTCTCAATGTCATTCCACTGACATTTCCAGAAACAACAAGTTCAAACAGACTGTATACAGCACTGGGCATACGTGAAAGAATCCCCACTGTAATAATGATAGAAGCACCGTTACCGATTCCGTTATCTGTGATTCTTTCTCCAAGCCACATAAGCAGCATGGTACCGCAAGTAAGAACTATCATAGTCATCAAAACAAAACTTGGACCAGAAGTCATTACTAACGGTTGAGTGGGAGAAGGAAGCCCTATAGTCTGCGGCCTCTGCATGGCATACGCTGCCATAGCTCCCTGAATCAAGCAGATTATCAATGTCAGGTACCTTATGTACTGATTAAACTTTTGCCTTCCGCTTTCACCGCCTTCACGCATCATTTTCTCAAATTGAGGAATGACAGGCTGGAGCATTTGCATAATAATAGATGCAGAAATATAAGGCATAACACCTAGGGTAGCTATCGCAAATTTGTGAATAGCTCCTCCTGTAAACATGTCGAACATTCCAAACATGCCGCTAGCTCCTCCGGTCTGACTGAATTGATTGAAATACAAATTCAGCGCATGCGTATCAACGCCAGGACACGGAATATTTGCAAGAACTCGGCACAACGCAATGACCCCAAGGGTAAAAAGAATTTTATCCCTGACTTCTTTTATCTTAAATGCATTTATGAAAGCAGAAATCATATTTTACAGCCTTTTATCCCGGAACCTCAATCGCCGTAATCGGCGATATCAGTCTCCCAAGATGCTCTTTTGTTTAGAGTATTTCACATTTGCCGCCTGCGGCTTCTATCTTTTCTTTTGCTGTCGCAGAAAAAACATTAGCTTTCACAGTTAACGGCTTCGTTATATCCCCAGATCCAAGAACCTTTAACCCGAATTTAATTTTCGGAACAAGATTCTTTTCCTTAAGAATGTTCTGATCAATTACGTCGTTGGCATTAAAAGCAGCGTCAAGATCAACAACATTGATTACAGTGTAATTCTTGTGACTCATACTCTTGAAGCCTCTTTTCGGGAGTCTTCTGAACAATGTAATCTGTCCGCCTTCAAAGTAGGGACGATATCCGGACCCTGACCTTGAATGTTGCCCTTTATCGCCTCTGCCGCAGGTCTTTCCTAAGCCTGAAGCATCGCCTCTGCCAACGCGTTTGCGCTTTTTCTTAGCGCCATCTGTATTCCTTAATGTATGAAGTTTCATCGTTTTTATATCCTCTCAATACTTATTGAATGCCGCGTTTTGCCAGACATTCTTCTTTCGATTGCATAGACTTTATAGCCTCAAAAGTTGCCTTAACCTGATTTATCGGATTGTTTGATCCGAGAGACTTGGTAAGAACATCTTTTATTCCAGCTAAATCAAGAACAGCTCTCACGCCGCCGCCGGCAATCAGTCCAGTACCAGGAGAAGCAGGTTTCATCATTACTTTTCCTGCGCCAAACTTAGCCTGAACTTCATGCGTAATAGTATGGTGATGCATAGGAACTGGAATAAGATTCTTCTTGGCTATTTCGCCCCCTTTTCTTATAGCATCAGCTACTTCATTAGCTTTACCAAGACCAGCACCTACGAGCCCCTTTTTGTTTCCCACAACAACCAAAGCACTAAAACTGAAATTACGACCGCCCTTAACGACTTTGGCGCATCTGTTTACACAGATAACTTTTTCTTCAAAGTCTTTAACTTTTTCTTCCCTGACATTTTTTACATAAGTTGCCATATTAGCCTCAATTATATTTTTAATCCTTTTTTACGGGCAGAATCTGCCATAACTTTGATTCTTCCATGAAAAGAAAAACCGCCGCGATCAAAAACAGCTTCGCTAACGCCGGCAACCTTAGCTTTATCAGCAGCTAATTCCCCAAGAGCTTCTGCGCCTTTGAGGTCTGCTTTTGCTCCAGATTTCTTGAACTCTTCGGAAAGAGTAGAAACAGAAGTTATGGTATTCCCTGCATCGTCATCAATTAACTGAACGTACATATGCTTATTTGAAGCAAAAACTACCATTCTCGGGCGTTCAGCTGTTCCCGAAATTTTCTTACGCAAACGTAAGTGCCTGCGCCTGCGTGCTTCTTCTTTTTTTAACTTACCCATTTTAAAAAATCTCCAATTAATTTAAAGTCAGACAATTATTATCCTACCTTCTTGCCTTCCTTCATAGTAATGTGTTCACCGACATATCTGATGCCTTTACCTTTGTACGGTTCAGGTTTTTTAAATCTTCTGATAGTAGCGGCAACTTCGCCTACGACTTGTTTGTCAGCGCCTTCTACGCAAATCTTGGTAGTGTCCGTGACCGTAACATTAATTCCCTGAGGAATATCATATATTACCGGATGAGAGAAACCCAGAGCCATCTCAAGCTGTCTTGGGTTGTTAAGCTTAGCTCTATACCCTACTCCCACTATTTCAAGATTCTTCTTAAACCCGTCCTTAACTCCTTCGATCATCCCGGCAAGCAAACTTCTTGTGAGTCCCTGCATTGCGCTTGATGTCTTCGATTCTTTAGGAACATTCACACTGACTAACGAATCTACAACAACTATTTCCACCTCAGGAGGAATATTCTTGATCAGCTTAGCCTTTGCTCCTTCAACATTCATGACGTTACCACTAACTGTAACCTTGATGCCGGAAGGGATGCTAATCGGTCTTTTTCCTACTCTTGACATAATATTACCTCACTTTTACCAAACATAACAAATTATTTCTCCGCCGACGTTCATATCAGCAGCTTTTTTGCCGCTTATAACGCCTTTAGGAGTAGATAATACAACTATTCCAAGCCCGTTTTTAACTCTTGGAACCTCAGTACTTCCGCAATAAATTCTGCACGAAGGCTTGCTTATTCTTCTAATTCCTTCAATAACAGGTTTCTTTCTGTAGTACTTAAGTTCTACAACAAGCTCTTTTATGGCGCCATCACCATTTTCTTTATAGGCTTTTATGAATCCTTCTTCTTTTAGAACATCAGCTACCGCTTTTTTCATGTTTGAAGAAGGCATCTTGACCTCTACCAAAGAAGCCATACCGGCATTGCGTATTCTGGTGAGCATATCGCTCAATGGATCTTGCATACTCATTTTTTTTGGCTCCTATTACCAGCTGGCTTTTATTACACCAGGAATCTGTCCGGCGGAGGCTAGCTCCCTGAAACATATCCTGCATAATTCATATTTTCTAATATAAGCACGGGAACGACCGCATTTTTTGCAGCGATTGTATTCGCGCACCTTAAACTTGCTTCCGCGTTCACACTTTGCAACTAAACTTTTTTTAGCCATTGTATTCCCTCTCCTAATTACTTGGCAAACGGCACTTCAAACATCGTAAGAAGATCTTTAGCTTCTTCATCCGTTTTAGCCGTCGTAACAATACAAATATTTATACCCATCGGACGTTTTAACTTGTCAAGGTCTATTTCAGGAAAAACACTTATGTCGTTGAGTCCCATGTTATAGTTCCCGAATCCATCAAACCCCTTTGGATTAATCCCTCTGAAGTCACGCACCTGAGGAAGAACATTATGAACAAGTCTGTCAATGAATTCATACATTCTCTTATTTCTGAGGGTTACCATAACTCCTACAGGCATCCCCTTACGAAGTTTGAAGTTAGAAATATCTTTCTTAGACTTCGTAATAACAGCAGCCTGCCCTGTTATAGCGGTAATATTCTTCTTGGCTTCGGCAAAAGCATCTTTTTCAAGACTGGAATTTATACCCGTTGAAACCAATATTTTGGAGAGCTTTGGAATCTCCATAATATTCTTATAGCCCCTTTTCTCTTTGAGCTTGGGAGCTATAACTTCTTTATATGTTTTATACATTTCTGGCATATCAAAATCTCTCCGTCAGTTATTCTGCTTTAGGATTCTTAGACTTGACATTGGAAATATGCACTGAAACGGATCTTTCAATCATCCCGCCTTTGGGATTTTTCTGAGATTTTTTCAATGTCTTCATTCCAATCTGTTTCTTCTTTTCGGCTGAAAGCCCAGTCATTTCCAGAACAACACGGTCTTTCTCTCTCAATACGGCTTTAATCTTGGCATCTGTGCCTTTCCATTTGCCGCTTATCACTGTAATTTCATCACCTGTC
>JAJXWI010000117.1 GCA_021781705.1 bacterium
GCCCCTTTCATTATTAAGTTCCATGTGAAATCTTGAGAGAAAATTCATTCCGAGCAGTCCAAGGTTTCTGTCCTGTGGTAGGTCTATAACTATGGCAGGTATGTTGTATATGTTTTTACCATTAATGGTGATAGAGTGCAAAACGACTTCTTTTGTGTTAAAAATACCGCTTGCCGTCGCGATGGTACGAGTCGGATAGTTTCCATTTATAACATCTATTCCCAGTTTATTTGCAGTTGCTAATGGTATGCTTACAATGGAAGCTCCTGTATCCAATATGAATTTCTGGGATACTTCTTCATTAATCACTCCATTTACAAATATATTTCTTTGATCATTTGGCGGAAATTTTATTATGATCTTATTTTCTGCAGCTTTCATAGTCGATATTATACTTTTAAGTTCTTGAAGCTTTGGGAGATATTGGCTGTCAAATACTGTGCCGGATAATATTTCTTCAGCTTTTTGCCAGTTATTCAATTTGATATAAGTTTCAATTCCAGAGATTGTTAAATCTTGTTCGCTTGGATATTTGGCTATAGCTGTATTATACGTATTAATTGCTTCATTGTATTTTTCGTAATATAAAAGTTCCTGAATCCATTGAATATACGATTTGACTATAAGCGATATGATTTTATTAGAAAAAACTACGGGTGCATTTTTTTCTTTTCTTGATTTTTCCAACAGAGATATCGTCAGCTCATATCCGTAAATAACTTCATTTGCCCTAGTATAACAACCTAGTAAAACTATGTCTTGGCTTCTAGATAGAAGAGAAGGGGTAATTATTGATAAAACTTCACGATATTCTTTTTCCACTGTCCCATTTGAACATACTTTGTTTAGAATGGAAATTATGATCGGATCCCAGTTCTTATTTGGTTTGCTGTCAATAAAAAAACAGGATAGGTTTTTTATTGTCATGAGAGTTCCATCATCCTTGATTGATCCTTCTTTAATTTTTGCTTGTAGGTCGCTGTTCAATAGAACTGTAAGAGTCTTGATTTCTATGTTTGGGGCAATCTCTTGTTCGTTTATTCCTGTCCACAGATACCCCTTATTTTTTAAAAAAGAGAATGTCCAACCTACTACGTTGTTATCTTGTAAAAATAGTCCGCTTCCATTGCTTTCTGCAAGGTCTATTTCGGTATAACAACTCTCAGATTTAGAACTTACAGCTGGCTTAATGAGAGCTTCTGGTATTTCTGAATTGTCTCTTTCCCAAAATACTGGTTTGGCAGAATCCCATTTTGCTATTTTACGAGGATTGTCCTGGTTTTCATATGGGATTTTGAGCAATAGAAAAGGAGCGTCAGTTTCCCAGTATATTCCGGAATCAATTACAATTTCTCTGCCATTTTCTTTCCATACTATTTCTTTGAGGTTATTAAAATATTCTAAGGGAATGGCGGCAAAACCTTTTTTCGTAATAAATGCTCTTACTGCTGTTTCTGATTTATCTGTTTTAATGAAACTAAAAGAAGCGAATTTTATCATTTTTTTTACATATATATTTTTTTTGACGGCAGTTTCACTGGTAATTGTATTATTGGTTATGGAATGTTTTGGGGTATTGGCGTAACAGGATATTGCATAAATTATTAAACAGGCGGTTAACAATAAAATTGCTAATGAAATGGCTCTGACTCTAGTGTTTTTCTTGTTTATTTGTGATTCTTGGCCGCACCTGTAGCAGATTTTCTTATTCCTTACGATCGGGGTATGACACATAGGACAAGTTGTGTGATTATTACTCATTGCTAACCTAGCCCTTGGATTGTCATTTGACCCGATGATGGGTCGTATACTCTTTGCAAAGGGTGATAAGCAATTCCATGTCCTCTTCCATTCCTATTGTGATTCTTATATACTGTTTTGTTTTTTCCGCCGGAAAGTAGCGAACCAAAACATTACGCTGTCTTAAGAATTTAAATAAGGCTTCACCATTTTTATCATGAGGTGATGTCAGGATAAAGTTAGCCTGAGAGGGAATGACTTTAAACCCGAGAGCCATAAGTTCGAGAGAGAGATGGTTTCTTGTTTCTTTTACCTTTATCATTGCTTTTCTTAACTGATCTGCCACAGGGGCAGGGTAGAGCCTCATTGCATCATTCAGAAGGCAATTCATTATAGCACCCGACGCAGGGGCAGGAGGGTATGGGGTTTCGGTGGTATTGAGCTTTATCAGTTCCTCTGTTTTTGGCTGCTCTTCAAGCGTATAGCCTTCCATTGAATTTATATTGTTTCTTATAAGAGATTTCATTTTATTTTTGTCATAACCCTACGTAGTCGTTAAACTGTATCGGCGTGCTGTTGCTGTGGGTATCGAGTCCCTCCCGGCAAGTCTCTCTATAAGATACTCTTCTTTTTCTATCTTTTTAGTAAAAGCTTTTCTGGTTGATATGCTTTTGATTCTTGTATCAAAATCTTTTTCTTTATGACTGATAGTTTTCATTTACTGGCCTTTTGTGCTTTTTTTTAAATTAAAGCGATAAACGGGAATATAGCAACATAAAGTCCATCAAACAAGTTTTTATCTTTTACAAACTTGTAATACACAAAAACCGGAAATGAAAACAGAATTTCACCGATAGTTAGTAAATATTCTGAGTGATAAACTGTAGTTTATTTATACTTTGCCGGATTAGTGTTTCTTAGTATTTCATGTTTCATTACGCCAGCACGAAGAGAATACTTTCCCGCAAGAAATAGAACTACACCTGAGGATATTGCAATAAATATCATATTGGCTCTATCACTCCATATGGCATGTCCATTTCCATAGCTGCCCATATATGATGCTACGATAATTACAATGAAATATGTCCACATCCATATTGAGGCTTTCCAGTGATTTATCAGTTTTTTGAAAGATTTTTTAGCAACTACTTGATAGGTAATGGTAAATACAAAACTAATAATGAAGACCCATACTACTTTTGAAATGACTATCCAGCCAGACCAGTAGACGAACATTGTACTGAAAAAGAACGCCAGATATGCCCAAAGGTATCCAAAAGGTAATTTTATGGGACGCTTTTCAAGTGGGAGTTTATCTCTTAGCGCCACCATGCATACAGGGGCTAACGCATAAGATATTGCGAAAAGACAAGTTAATAGGCTTGCAATCTCGCTCCAGTCACTAGAAAAATTGAATATAATTGCAGCAACAACAAAGTTTGTCCAAACGCTAATATAAGATTCTTCCCTTTTATTTAATTTTAAAAATATTTTTGGCGCATACCCATTGGCTGCAATTCCAGAGAGCGACCTTGCAGCACCTGTGCAGTAAACCAACCCCGCTGCCATAGGAGCTATTGTTGCACCGAAATATAATATTGGTATCACCCATTTTTTGCCGCGTTCAGATAAAATGCTGACAAACGGGCTGTCATTGTTAATCAGCGTGAGGCTTTCCCATCCGTTTTTTAACTGATCAGTGGAAAGAGAGCATAGGAAGCTTGACTGGAGAATAATAAAAATTCCCATACATAGTACTACTGATCCGACAATCGCAAATGGCACTGAGAAACTTGGATTTTTAGCTTCCCCAGCCATTTCTGCAGCTTGTTTAAACCCATTATAAGAAAATACGACTCCTCCAATTGATATGGCGGCAAATATCCCATGCATTCCGAAAGGAGCAAATACCGTTTGAGCAGGATGTGTGACATTTGATATAGAGAAAAATGAAGCTAAAAGGATTGAACAGACAAATAATGGAACGAAAATTTTTATTATTGTAAGAATGGAATTGCATTTAATAATGAATTTTACCGAGTATGTATTAACAAGACTCAGTATGAATAGTAGTACACAAGCTAAGATATACCCGACAGTTATATTCCCTGCAATTTTGTATGTAATAACGGGTATGTAGAAAGAGAGATAATGAAGAACGGCTAATGCTTCAATGACAGTAAGCGTTACGTAAGAAAGCCATGTGATCAGAGAAACGAATATGGCGACTACTCTGCCGTGTGTGAATTGAGGTAGACGCACGCTGGATGCAGAAACCGGTACTATAGAACAAATTTCCGCATAAGTAAAAGCAATAACGCATACGCAACCTCCCGCTATTATCCATGAAAAAATTGATGCAGGCCCTGCACTTTTTGCGGCGTACATAGCCCCAAAAAGCCATCCTGAACCAATTATGGCGCTAACGGAGATAAATAGTAGCCCTAGGGGCGATATTGTTCTGTGCATCATTCTTCTCCAATTGTTTAGTTATAAAATTATAATATCCCTAATTCAAGGACCTTATGGTATCGATAAATTATCGCGTGAGCCTTGTACTACGTGCTCGTTGCTTAGACCATTATACCCGAAACTGAACGGTATAAAATCGTTCTTCTTGACTTTTTAAATATATTTTTATACATTTATATTCTTTAACTTTTTTATGGTTTTTAACTTGTGATTTTTATCTTTTTAAATTATTTCTTTGTGAAGGTTATTCTCTTTTTTTTTAAAACAAGCTATATTTTGTATAATTATTTCGCATTTTAACCAAGGAATTAATATGTTGTATTCTCAGTCGTTAAAAAAAATCAGGAAAGATAAAAAGGTAACGAGCATAGAACTTGCTAAATGTTTAAATAAAACAAGAGAAACTGTTTCTGCTTGGGAGCGAGGTAGATATCAACCTTGTGATGCTGATATAAGAGTAATAGCACAGTTATTAAATGTCCCTGTTAGTGATATTTCAGATCTTCAAGAGATAAAAGTAAAAAATAACAATACAGACAAACAGGATATTCCCGATTTAGATGTCAAAGGATTAGAACCTGAAGCTGCCGCAAAACTAAAAAAACTTAATGAAACTTGCCTTGACCTCGGGGCTACAAATACAAGATTGCGGTCAAATCTTTTTAAATAT
>JAJXWI010000118.1 GCA_021781705.1 bacterium
TTAATCATCATTAATAATACTCCATAAAATGTATAACAGGTTACCTATTAATAATATATCATATATTTGTGGATATTAAATAATTAAATGAATTAAAAATCAATTATTAGAAGAACCCATAATGCTTACAGTCAGTTGTGATCTCTATCTGCTCCTTCAGATAGTACAGTGCTGCCTGATAGAAACGAATTCGATTGACACACCAGATTGCGACTGATTCGGACTTTTCGCTTTCGTCATCTTGAAATGCGAAATAGGCTGCAATGTATGGCGACTCAGTAAAATCGATAAGTCTAGTTGGAGTTCCATGATGTTGGAGCAATGATAGCCACTCAAGGGTTGTTTTTGGAGTTCCATTAAAATCGAGGAAGGAGCTAATGGCCTTTCGATATTCATCTATGAATTTCATTTCAACATTTTCTTCAATATCTATTATATTGAGCAAAGAAGAGCGACGTTCTAGAGAACTGGCCAACTCTCATGAGGCATTTGCTTGCCCCCGATAGATCCATTCAAGTTTGAATGAATCTATCTTTAATTTGAACTCAGACCATGATTTTAGGTCAATCTGTTTGACATACTTCTTTGTAAAAGTTGTATCCATTGTTTAACTTTAGGATCCCAATTGCGATCAAAATTTATAAGTTATAGTTCTCTCAGTCGATTGATCTTATTTTAGGGATTCGTCTATTCTTTCCAGTCTATTACGTCTTGATCCCTTGAGATAGATAACATCTCCTGGTTTTGCCCTTTCTGTTATATAAGAAGCGCCTTTTTCCGAATCAGGTAAGTTTATTATGTTTTTGTTGTTTAACTTTTTTTCTTTCTCAATGTGATGAAGGGCTTCCTTCATTATGCTTCCTATCGTAACTATATGACAGCCGTTAAGCTTATCTAGCGCCAGATTCAGTATATCAACGTGTGCGTTAACAGCATCGTCACCCAGCTCAAACATATCTCCAAGAACTATAAAATAATTGTTTTTTAATGGCCTGACCAATATACTCTTTAACCACTTTATGCCGGCTGTTGTGCTTGCCGGATTTGCATTATAAGCATCATTAATGATAGTTATTCCATTGACTTCTCTTATTTTCATCCTCATGCCGGTAAGGCTGCATTTTTGCAGGTGTTTCGCAATATTTTCAGGTTTAATTCCAATGTGAGTTGCGGCGACAGCAGCAGCTGAAGCATTCTCCAATTGGTGATTGCCAAGGATGCTCCATGTTGAGGTTTGTTTAATGCCCATATTATTCCATACAAGTTCGAAAGTAGAACTTTTTATTGATGCCGAGACAGGTGTGTAAGTTATAAATGAGGTGGTGGAGTTTCCTGAGAAGGTAAGATATTTTTTCTTGAAAAGAGCCTCTCTGATCGGTTCATATTTTAAAGTATTTTCAGGAACTATTGCAAGGTTTTTATTACTTCCGTGTTGAAAATAGTTGAATATGGAAGATTTTTCATAAGCTACGCCGTCCAGATTCTTAAAGTATTCCAGATGAGCCGGCCCTAGGGAAGTTATTATGGCTATATCAGGGACGGTTATGGATGCAAGCAGGTCTATTTCCCCAGGGTGATTTGTTCCGAGTTCGATAACGGCAAATTTGTGTTTGTCCGTAAGTTTTAACAGATTAAGAGGTACTCCAATATAGTTGTTTGTGTTTGCTTTCGTCGCGTATACTTTGTCTTCTCCATATTCTTGAATCAAAATTTGACTCAATATTTCTTTAGTACTTGTTTTTCCATTGCTGCCGGTAATTGCTATCAGCGTTAACCCATGTAATTTCTGTCTATGATGGCGGGCTATCTCTTGAAGAGCAAGGAGCGAATTTTTTACTTTTAATATGGGAATAGAGATTTTTGAGGGAGATTCATTATATTTTTTTTCTTCTACGCAGAGCGCCTGCGCTCCATTTTGTATAGCCTCATCCAGAAAGTCATGCGCGTCAAAATTATCTCCTTTCAATGCTATAAACATGGAATTTGGGATGTTTTCCCTTGTGTCAGTATTTACGCAAGAAATATTTGATAAATTTTGAGGCGGCAAATTATGCCATTTACCGCCTGTAATATTGGAAAGTTCCTCAAAAGAGAAAGATAACATGTTCACATCCATAATTATTAATTTATTTATCTATATTGTGTTTATTAAATTAATAACAAGATAGCATAATATGTCTTTTCTTTCAGCTTTTTGGTAATTTTTTCTTTTTTAAAGAATAAATTTTATGTCCAATGTATGTTAGGGCAAAAATTATTATAGCCGAGTATACTGCGATAAAGTCAATTATATGATAATTCGTATCGAAAGTGATAAATTGCGCGATAATTATAAAGCAGATAACGATCATAGAAATTATTTGAGCGTAGGGATAAAATTTGGCTTTGTATTTCAGTATAGCTTCTCCTCCGAGGGCTGCCAGATGTTTTTTTCTGAACTTATAATGACTTAATGCTATCCCAAACCATGCGAGGAACCCTGCCAGGGAAGATATTTGCACTATGTATTTAAAAAATGTTCCATTGCCTATAAAAGAGGATATAAATGTCAGCGAGCCGACCGTGGCAGTAGTAAATAAAGCTATGATTGGTACTCCTTTACTATTTATATACTTAAATATGCCGGGAGTTTGTCCAGAATGTCCAAGAAACCATAATATCCTTGTTGATGAATACATACTGGCGTTGGCTGCGGAAATAAGAGCTACCAGTATGATAAAATTGATGACATGCCCTGCGTATTTTGATAAATAGGTCGAAAAAATTAAGGTGTACGGGCTCATGCTGACATCATTTTGGTATGCCAAGCGGGGATCTGTATAAGAGATTAACAAACTAATAACTCCCATTGAGAGTACATAAAACAGAGTTATCCGCCAGAAAACCATGCGGATTGCTTTAGGTATGCTGACTTCTGGATTTTTTGTTTCTCCTGACGCTACTCCGACCAGCTCTGTTCCTTGAAAAGAAAATCCGGCAAATAAAAAGACTGTTATAAATCCCATCCAGCCTTTATGAAACGGGGCATCGCCGATAGTCCAGCGGTTTGTCCCAAAATTGGGTTCATAAAAAATAGTAAAGATCCCAAGAATAATAAAAACTATTATTACCGATACTTTTAGAAATGAAAGCCAGTACTCGACCTCTCCGTAAATTTTTACAGAGAAAAGGTTGGCAATCAAAATTGCAACGAAGACGGCCAGAGAAAACCATGCAGGATTGACCTGAGGGAACCAATAGCTCATAACCATTGATGCTGCAGAAATGTCCACTGCTATAGTAATTGCCCAGTTGAGCCAATAGTTGTATCCCATAGCGAAACCGAAAGACTTACCGACGTACATTGTCGTGTAATCGCAAAATGAACCGGAACTTGGCTTATAAGCGCTTAATTCGCCAAGGCTGGTCATTAAAAAATAAACGATTATTGCCATTACACAGTATGCAAGCACTGCGCCACCAGGACCAGCAACATGAATTGCGTATCCGCTAGCTAAAAAAATTCCTGTCCCAATCGATCCCCCGATGGCGATCATGCTCACATGACGTGATTCCAATTTTTGTAAAAGTTTGGCCATATTTAATCCTTAAAATAGTTAGTGAATTGGTTTTGCCGCAAATAATCTTTTTCTTGAAATGAGAAAAGGGTAAGCTGCAATGCCTATTATGAGAATGAACATGACATAGCATATAACGTCATTAGTTGAACTCATAATTGCAAAAATTGAAAACGCGCATCCTATTATTGCTATTATTGTATTGACTTTAGGATATTTTTCTTTTGCTTTGTTTCTAGTCATGTGGATTATTTCTGCGACAGATGTGTATAGATAAGTTATCGATGTAAGGGTTGTCGCTGCTAAAATAAACACTTCGAACTCTTTTGCTAAAGGTAATTCTGCTGTAGATATAAGGAGTATAGAAGAAAGAATGGCTGTTATTATTATGCCATGCATCGGAACATCGAATTTATTTTTCTTTGCAAAAATTTTAGGGAAAAGGTTGTCCTCTGCCGTGGCCATAGCTACCTGTGATGCCAAAAGCGTCCAGGAATTCAGCCCGCCAAACAGGGAAAATAATGCGCCTACAGCAATAATATAACAACCTGTATTTCCCATAATTACAGCTCCGGCGTCAGCAAATGGTGAAACAGATTCTGCCAACTGTTTCATTGGGATCATTCCCATAATTACCGTGCATGTTGCTATATAAGCTACAGCAGCTATGAGAGTTCCCGTAATAGTGGCGATAGGAATGGTTCTTTCCGGTCTCAAGACTGAGCCTGCTGGTACCGTGGCTGCTTCAACTCCTACGAAAGACCATAAAGTGAGGGTGGCGGCAAGTGTAAAAGCACTTATCGACGATTGTGTGGATATGTTAAAGTTGTTTGTGATATATGAGGGATTGAAAAAAAACCAACCTGCTACTCCTACGATTATTATTGGCATGAATTTAATAAAAGTGGCCAAGGCGTTGAATATTCCTACTCTTTTTACCCCAAATAAGTTAATAATTGCAAATAGCCATAGCAGTGCCAAACCTGTTATTAATTTATGCTCTTGAACGACTGGATAAAATACGGAGAGATATCCAATTGTCGGAGGAATCAAAGAAGTGTTTCCCACCCACGCAGCTATCCAATAGCAATATGCGGTTTGATATCCTGTAAGATTTCCGAACTCTTCGTGTGCATACGCGTAGGGGCCTCCTGTTGCGGGCTTAATTCGGCTCATTTTAGCAAATACTAAAGCTAGAAAAATAGCTCCTATTGATGTTGCTATCCAAGAAAGTAAACCTATAGAACCAAGTTTAGCGAGAGCCGCCGGAAGCATGTATACTCCCGAACCTACTATTGTTCCTGTAA
>JAJXWI010000035.1 GCA_021781705.1 bacterium
CTCCTTGCTAAATCTCCGTCTTTCTTTTCCCATTGTGTAATCCTCATTTTTATTTTTTTGTTATTTTAGATTACACCTTATTTATTTTCTATTACTGTCCAAAATATGGGGACCACTATACTGCTCGAGAAAACGCAGTTGACAGAAGCAATTACATATCATTGAATAAAAATAATTTGATAGACAGAACCAAACAGTCTAAATGTTCTCACTTTATGGTCTACGTCATCTTTGCTATTGAAATTTTTTCACCAAATGTCCATGTAAAAACTCGACAATTTTCCGAAGAATGATACGTTTCGCTTTTAAGGGTCGCATTTTTCTTGCTATTGTAGTTTTTGCAAAAAATATAAAGAGTAATAATGAAAACTATGTTTTTCGATTACAACTCAACAACACCTGTAGCCGCTGAAGTTGTTTCAGCTATGTTGCCCTACTTTTCTGAACACTTCGGAAACGCCTCCAGCTCTCACAGTTATGGACAGAAGGCTCTGCATGCCATTGATATGGCGCGCATGCAGATTGCAAAAGCAATAGGCGCAAATGCCGATGAAATTATATTCACAGGAAGCGGGACTGAAGCAAATAATCTGGCAATAACTGGGATTGCCCATAAATTCAGGGGAAAAGGTAATCACATAATAACAAGTTCGATTGAGCATAGTTCTGTTTATAGACAATGTAAATATCTTGAAAGGTGCGGGTTTGAAATCACTTATCTGCCCGTAGATAAATTAGGCAAAATTAATCTCTCTGAACTTGAAGAATCTATAAAAAAAGAAACGATCCTTGTTTCTATAATGACAGCAAACAATGAAACAGGGGTTGTTCAGAGCATCAAAGACATTTCTCAAATTGCTGAAAAATATAATGTTTTTACGCACAGTGATGCGGTTCAGGCACTGGGAAAAATGCCGGTTAATGTGGATGAGATAGGAGTGGACCTTCTCTCAATTTCTGCGCACAAGATATATGGCCCCAAAGGAGTAGGGGCTCTTTACTTGAGAAGAGGATTGGGAATCGCACCGATAATTCACGGGGGCGGGCAGGAGAAAAAAATGAGATCGGGAACCGAAAATGTTCCCGGAATTGTAGGCTTTGGAAAAACATGCGAGCTTGCTATAACAAACCTGGACAGAAATATTGAACATTTACAAAAAATAAGGAATTTGCTTGAAGATAAAGTCAGACAGCACATTCTGGGAATAGAAATAAACTCATCTGGAGCAGATAGAATACCAAACACAAGCAGTATAACATTTCCTGGTATTAGCAGCGAAACTCTCTTAGTAAAACTAGATCTTAACGGTATCGCGGCTTCGTCAGGCTCCGCCTGCGGCGCAGCCGAAATGGAAACTTCAAGAACATTGAAAGCCTTGGGCCTCTCCGAAAAGGATCAACATTGCACAATAAGATTCTCGATAGGATTGAGCACCACCGAAAAAGAGATAGAGTACGCTATAAAAATAATTAAACATCTTATAAATATTCACCAATGCTAGTTTGCTCTTTGATTGCAACTTAGCATAAAGTACGTGCTTCATTGCGGCGTTTTACCGCGCCTTGCTAAAACGCATGGTTAAAGGAATTGACCTGCCATAAAAAGCGGCGCCCTCGGCGAGGTCGCCCTACCTTTGGAAAATACAACATTGGGTAGGGACGTTTTGCCGAACCGTCCGCTTGATGTAATGACTTACTTTTCTGAATAGTTACGATGATTTATGCTTTTCGAACCGAGAGATAACAGTTAATGCCGTTAATGTCTATGAACTCCGAATCAGTTTTTGTCTGAACCTTTTCGAGCGCAGCTGTAAGCGTTTCAACTTTTATGTAATCGCTAAAATTAATTATGGCCTGTTCCTGTGAGTCTGGGACTGTGTAACTGATTATTATTCTGTCGGAAACATCCAGATTCATATCTTTTCTCATGTTCTGGATTTTGCTGACAAATTCCCTGGCAAATCCCTCTTCTTCAAGATCTTTCGTCACTATAGTATCAAGAGCCACGGTTATATCTTTTTCTGTTGCTACGGTAAGACCTTCTTTCTCTTTTCTAACGACTATTACATCTTCTTTTCCGATTTCAATTTGACTGCCTGAAGAAAGATTGAGTGTAATTTTCTGATCTTTCAGAATTATATTTATATTATGATTGTCGAATTTACTTATCAGGTCGGCAACTTCTTTCATGTTTTTCCCAACCTTAGGTCCGAGCTCTTTGAAGTTGGCTTTTGCGTGCCTGTCCACAAGCTCCTCTTCGTTCTTCATGAATTCTATTGCTTTTACATTAAGTTCTTCTTTTATAATGTCGGAAGTTTCGTTAAGTAATTTTCTTATGTGTTCGTCATGAGAAATTATTACGGCCTTGCTTAATGGCTGGCGAACCTTTATCTCTCTTTTTGTTCTGAGGTATCTGCCTAGGGAAACAGCTGTTATCGTGTGCCCCATCTGGCATTCAAGGTCTTTGTCTCTCAACGATTGTTCTACTTCAGGGTAGTCGCAGAGATGAACAGATTCCGCCATCCCTTCTGTTTTTAGATTCTGATAAATTTCATCCGTTATGAATGGGATAAACGGGCATGCTGTTTTTGCAAAAGTAACAAGTACATAATGAAGGGTGCGGTAAGCCTCAACCTTATCTGTGTCGTTTTGACTTTTCCAGAAACGCCTTCTGCTTCTTCTTATGTACCAATTTGTGAGGTCATTCACGAATGATGCAAAACGGTTTGCAGCCTTCTGTAGCTGGTAATTATCCATGCTTTCTCTGATTTCTTCCACCATTTCGCAGAGGGATGATAGAATCCATCTATCAAGAGGGTTTATCGGATTTTTTGGAGCTTTGACTTCGCCTGGTTCAGGTTCCCAATTATCCACTCGGGCGTACGTGGTGAAGAAGCTATAAGAGTTCCATATCGGAAGGATAATAGTTCTTAATACTTCCTTGACTCCTTCTTCGGAGAAGCGCAAATCATCTCCTTTTACTACCGGAGAGCCAAGCATGAACAGTCTGAGCGCGTCTGCCCCGTATTGATTGATTATGGACATCGGATCCGGATAATTTTTCTTCCGCTTGGACATCTTTTGCCCGTCCTCAGCGAGAATCAGGCCATTGACTACGACATTCTTGAATGCCGGTTTATCAAAGAGCGCAGCTCCTAGTACGACGAGAGTGTAAAACCATCCCCTGGTCTGGTCTAGCCCTTCCGCTATGAAGTCGGCCGGATAGTTTTTATCAAACCACTCCTTGTTTTCAAACGGGTAGTGTTTCTGCGCATAAGGCATCGAACCGCTTTCAAACCAGCAGTCGAGAACTTCAGAGACTCGAGTAAGCACACCCTTGCCTGTTGGCGAAGGAATTGTAATCTTATCGACAAAATGTTTATGAATATCTGTAATTTTCTGACCTGACAGTTTTTCAAGTTCTGCGACCGAGCCTACGCATATTGTCTCGCCTGTATCCTCGTTTCTCCAGATGGGAAGGGGGTTTCCCCAATAACGGTTCCTGCCGATGTTCCAGTCCCTTGCGTTTTCCAGCCATTTTCCGAACCTGCCTTCCTTTATGTGGTTCGGCACCCAGCGTATCTGGCTGTTCGCTTTCAACATATTTTCTTTTATTTTGTCTATTTCCACAAACCATGTAGAAATTGCCCTATAGATTAATGGCGAATCATCTCTCCAGCAGTGAGGATAATTGTGGCGGATAGTCCCTCTATGAACGAGTTTGCCTTCGTCTTTTAGACGTTTTATGATTGTTTTGTCAGAGTCTTTTACATACATTCCGCGATAATCGGCAATTGCGCTGGTGAACTTGCATTCATTATCGATTGGGCAGACCTCTGGTATTCCATGTCTTTTTGCTGTCTCGTAGTCATCTTCGCCGAACCCAGGCGCAGTATGCACTATGCCCGTACCGTCTTCTGTACTTACATAGTCGGCTGTAACGATTCGGAATGCTCCTTCATTTGCCAGATCTTCGAAATAGGGAAAAAGAGGTATGTATTTCTTGTCCAGCAGATGCGATCCTTTAATTTTTTCTACAATTTTATAGTCGTTTGCGTCTTTGTAATAAGAGCCAAGCCTTGTTTCAGCCAGTACATAAAATGAGTCGTTGTCGGCTATTTTTACATAGTCAATATTCGGCCCTACGGCAAGCGCAAGGTTTGAAGGCAAAGTCCATGGGGTAGTCGTCCATGCAAGATAATAACAGTTAGGATCATTCGCGTCCCTGAACTTTATGGTGATTGCGGGGTCTTCTACTTCTGCATATCCTTGGTTTGCTTCGAAATTTGAAAGGGGTGTCGAACATCTCGGGCAGTATGGGAGTATTTTGTACCCTTCATATATAAGCTCTTTGTCCCAGAGCTGCTTGAATACCCACCAGATGGATTCCATGTAATCTTTGTCCATTGTTTGATATCCGCGCTGAAAATCTACCCAGCGCCCCATTCTTTTCACTACAGTTTCCCATTCTTTTGTATAGCGTAAGACTATGCCGCGGCAGGCTTCGTTGAATTTGTCTATCCCAAAATCTTCTATTTCTTTCTTCCCTGAAAGCTTGAGTTCTTTTTCCATTTCATATTCAACCGGCAGTCCGTGGCAATCCCATCCGAATACGCGGTCAACATATTTCCCGCGCATAGTTTGATAACGCGGAATTACGTCCTTTATTGTCCCCGCAAGCAGGTGCCCATAATGCGGCAAGCCGGTAGCAAATGGAGGACCGTCGTAGAATACAAATTCATCGGAACCTTTCCTGTTATCGAGAGATTTTTCGAATATCTTATTTTCTTCCCAAAACTTTTGTAAAGTTTCTTCTATTTGCGGAAAATTTGCCTTATTGCTAACTGCTTTAAACATATTACTGCGCTCAGCTTTATTGTGTTAATGAAAAAAGGATGCATAAATTTAGTATGAATTTATTGATGTTGCAATAAGATTTTGAGTATTTCATCAATTGCTATCTTTGTTTTGAACGCGGCTTCATGCGGGTTGATTATTTTTTTTCACTAATTCCGTTTCAATTATAGCCATTATGGTTAATGCAAATTACTATTAAGTTTTATCAAAAATAATAGGAGAATAATAAAACAATGAAGCAGATAGTGATGATATTAGTTTTAACATTTACGATAGGTGCCGCCTATAAACTAGAAGCAGAAATGCAAACAATACGAGGAATTTTCAACGATGCAATATTTCGGATAGAAAAAATAATTTATGACACAACGAACAGACAAAATAGAGAATGCGTATTGACATTTGGTCCAATAATATCAGATACAGGTACAGGAATGACGCCAGGCTGGTGGCAGTATATCTATTTTGTCGCATCGAGCAACCCCTACATACGTCGCCCGATCGGCTGGACTCACCATGCCCCGGCGCGAGGTAATTTTATTATAACCGCTTCCCATACATCAAAAGATACAGCAGCGCAATCACCGCAATGCCCACTGGCAGGAGTCGTGATGAAGATAGACAGGACAAGCATACAATATGAAGACACCGTGATGCAACTATCCAAAAGGGAGCACATTGAGAGTGATGGGTGCGTATACATCGACATGGAATTAACGCTATTACGATAAAAGAACCAGATTACGCCGGGCTTGCACTCTGAAAAACTGCTCCCAATAATGTTCGCATGAATGCAGAGAAAATTTTGAAGTTAATCACGTCCATTTGGCTCCCTCAATACGATTCGGAAACCGAATCACCCAGGGAAACCATTCTTGGGTGTGCGCTTGCTCTTCGAGTGTCACGAATAAATCCCGTCGCGGAATTTATGAGGGACGTATCGAGAAGAAAATATCGGATGACATACTTTGCTGCTAAAGTTTACCTAAAAACGCCGGATGCCACAACGCATGTGCTGTGGTATGAGAGGTCGGCGGGGTAATCCGCCTCCTACTCGATCCCCAATAGCCATCGCATTTTTTAAAGTAATGTACAGCAGCACCATCCACTTCTCCTCGTACCTAAGTTTAATTTAAGGCACAAATCTTCTCTGGCAATATTCCCCATGAATAACTCTGGAGCTCGAGCTGTAGAATTGCATAATTCGTTAGTGACTCCTTTTGTCCCAACACGATGATAGAACTCTTGCGCTTCAGCTGGAATGTGAAGCCCCAGCCAGCTGGGTTCTACATTGTAGACATCAAATAAATTTTTTTCTAATTCTTTCATATGTATTAGTCCGGTATACGTTACCACTCTGGCGTACCTGGGGTTATTTATTGCGTCAACTACGTCAATAAAAAATCCCGCATCAGCAATATTCATTGTGAGTTTAAACATAGTATCTTTATAGAGATTTCTCAGCTTCGTAGGGTTTTGATTTTTAAAAACTGAATTCACAAAAGCAAAATAGTAGGGCATGTCTAGCCTATCAAGATTGTTTCTGAAAAAACATTCCAGTGCAATGCAAGATTTTCTTATTTTAGTATGATATTGAGACAGGATAGCTTGTTGCTTACCATCTTTAATATTCGTTAAGGCCATTTCTATTTCTTTCAGGCTTGCTTCTATGTCCATTAGAAATTGAGATGCGGTTACCCCCTCCAATTTATCCAATGCTTCAGGTCCATAGCACTCAATCATAGTTTTTTTATATTCTTTTAAAGAAAAAGTTCTCCATTTACCTTCAAACCTTTGACTAACCTCTTTGGTGAATGGATACCAAAATTCCGGGCCGAAAGATTTTATGGCTGTTGTTCTGCGATCTGCACATTTAAATTCTAAATTTCCGCCACTTTGACAAGATAGTCTTTTGAGCATCGGTATTGTATCTCCTTCGTATATTGCAGGGACAAAGCCATCTTGTGCCCATTCTAATAAAAATAATGTTGGTAAATGATCTTGCTTTAATTTAGTAACCCATCTTTTTAAGACTTCATTTAGCTGGACGGCTTCAAATGGATAATATATCACTCCCTGTACGCATGAGGGAGCGTGATTATCACCAAAATTCATTATGCACTTGTCATTTATTGTCTGCTCAGCCAACATCCATGGTACAGGGTATGCCTTGGCTCCAAAAAACAACATTCCAGTGCTTAATATCAAAAAAAATAAAGTGTTATACCTGTTTCTTATCATCGGTTTTATTCTTTGTCTACTCATAATTTAATTTCTCTCTTTTTTGTTTAATTGTTGGGTGCTTGAAAAGCCACCCTGAATGATTTAGGAATTTATTTTTAATTTGTATTTTTACTATATCGTTTTTCTTTTTTTAATAACTTTATGCGAGAATAATATTCACATTTTTTTTAGATTTGGGAATAAATGTGAAATTGTTATATGTGCAAGGTGAATGCAATCCTGGATTTTTTGATGATTAGACAAGGGAGTGTAACTGTAACAATCAAAAGGAAAGTGCTTTGCCTGTTTAGCACAGGGCGCTAGCTTACTAGCTGTGACTCATTCTCCCTACGTGCGTGCAGGCTGCGCTTATAAAAAAATGCACCTTATCTTTTCTGCTTTTTTGTTTCTTCTCCTTGATAAAGGTGGCTGTTTCACGTTTAATACAAATAGTGTTAAGTTTTGTCAAAAAATAATAGGAGAATAATAACACAATGAAGCGGATAGTGATGATATTAGTTTTAATATTTACGATAGGTGCCGCCTGTAAACTAGAAGCAGGAATACAAACAATACGTGGTATTTTCAACGGGAAAATATTTCGGATAGAAAAAATAATTTATGACATAACAGGCAGCCAAAATAAGGAATGCATATTGACATTTGGTCCAATGACAGCAGACACAGGTACAAGAATTATGCCAAGCCGTTTGCAGTATGTCTACCATATCAAATCTAACACACCCCACATACGCCGCCCGATCGGCTGGAGTTACCAGGCCCCGCAGCAAGGCAATTTTATTATAACTGCTTACCATACATCAAAAGATGCAACAGCGCAATATGAATGTCCCACCGCAAGAGTCGTGATGGAGATAGACAATACAAGCATACAATATGAAGACACCGTGATGCAACTCTCCACAAATGAGCATATTGAGCATGATGGGGTTGTATATATCGACATGGAATTAACACTATTACGATAATAGAAGAATGGCGCCCTCGGCGAGGTTGCCCTACCTTAGGAAAGTAGAATATTAGGTAGGGACAGATCGCCGAGCTGTCCGCTCGATTTAACGACGTACTTTGCTAGTATACTTACTTAATATTTGTATTTTTACCACAGAGAGAAATCTTTGTGTCGTTGTGTCTCAGCGAGAGAAAATCAAGCAACTTGAAACCCGAAACTTTGGTTATTATAGTTGGGCGTTAAGACAACGTCAAAACAAACTATAGTTAAACCCTTTCCATAGGGTGCATCTTATATATATGAAAAATATAAACATGGTAATTATTATAAGTAAAGACATTGCGTCAATCCATGTGAAGCTTACCCCGTTATACCATGTTCTTACCCGCTTTTTACCGAAACTTCTTAGTTCCATGGCAACAGTGATTGCATCAATGCGCTCCAGCGCAGAATTCATGAGCGGGATAATAATGTTGAATAAGTTCTTTACTCTTCGCCAGAAAGATGGTTCGTCTTTTCCAAAGGTAACGCCTCTTGCAGCCTGAGCTTTTGCCATCGTCTTAAATTCTATGCTGACTTCAGGCAAGTACCTGAATATCAGGTTGAATGCGTATGCGAACTTATAAGGTATTCCAATTCTGTTTAAACTGCACGCGAATTGACTCGGATATGTAGTGAAAATAAATATCATAGCAGCAGGAAGCAGAGACATATATTTCAATGAAAGAACTACTACATACATTACCGATTCGGTATAAATCTGATATCCAAACAGGTCAATTAAAACGGTCTTATGTCCTGCCAGCGTTGTTCCAAACTCAGGAGAAATGATGAAAATGAAGATCGCATTGATAATGTTGAATATTATCACTGCGAGAAATAAGTTTTTTATTATTTTGTAAGGTATTTTAGATAGATATAGCAAAAAGGATCCGAGCGCTACCAGGAACAAGCTAGCGCGGATGTCCAAGTACATAAAAACAGTAATGCTCCAGAAAATGAACATCAGCGTTTTTACTACCGGATTCATTTTGTGAAAAAAAGAATCGCCCTCTACATAAAGGCTTCCGAATTTGCTCATTTTGGTATCCTTCCAAGCCTGGCTTGTTGCATGAAAAACTCAATAAAGACCTCTTTGTCTATATTTAATGCTTCCGCCAATGAATACAAAGAGGTCTCTCTCAGGCATGCTTCGTCAATAATCTCTTTCTTAGAGAAGACTTTTGTCGGGGCATCGTCAGCTATTTTCACGCCGTTTGAAATAACAATGCTTCTTGTACTGTATTCGAGTGCAAGCTGCATACTGTGAGTTATAAGAATGATTGCAATTCCGGTATTTGCAAGGGTTGTTATAAAATCCATAAACAGTGTATATGTTCTGAAATCCTGCCCTGCGGTAGGTTCATCAAGGATGATGACTTTCGGGTCAAGCGCCATAATTGAAGCGATTGTGACTCTCTTTTTCTGTCCGTAACTTAGCGCCGATACAGGCCAGTTACGGTATCCCCAGAGCCCGCAGGTGCGGAGTGATGCTTCGGTTTTTTCCTCTATACATTTTGCATCCAATTTAGCAGCTCTCAACCCGAGCGCCACTTCATCTTTTACTATGTTTTTGACTATCATTTTATTTGGGTTTTGCATAACGAGACCGATTTTTGTGCCGCGATGAGTGATTGTCGTATCGGTTATATCTTCTCCAGAAAGAAGTATTTGGCCTTCCTTACATGGAATAAATCCGGTTATTAAAAATGATAATGTTGACTTTCCCGCTCCATTGTTGCCTAGTATGCTTACAATTTCTCCTTTGTTTATCTCAAATGAAACATTGTTCAGCACTTTTTTCCCAGGTATAAAGCTATGAGAGAGCCCTTTTATTGACAAAAGAGGGTTATGAACATACTCAAGTCTTCTGATTTCGTGTTCAATATCTCTCAGGAATTTTTCTTTTATCGCCGGGGTTGCGAAAGATTCCACTTTGTGCGCATTTTCAATCGTTGACAAATCTATTTGGGCGTTTCTGATAGCTTCAATGTAAAGAGGTTCTCTGAGTCCGGCCTTTCCCAATATCCCCGAGATTAAAATGTTTGACGGGGTGTCCGATGCTACAATTTCCCCATCTTCAATTATAATTATTCTGTCAGGATTAACCTCAAGTATTTCTTCGATTCGGTGCTCAACTATTATTATCGTTTTTCCTGTCGTTTTGTTTATCTTGTCTATGAGTGCCGCTGCTGTTTTTCCTGAGTACGGGTCAAGATTTGCCAAAGGCTCGTCAAAAACGAATATTTCAGCTTGAGAAGCGAGTATGCCGGCTATGGACGCCCTTTGTTTTTGCCCCCCTGATAACTCGTAAGGACTGTAAGAAATAAAATCTTTTAAATTTACAATTTCGAGAGATTTTTCGACTTTCTTCTTCATTATTTGTTCGGGGACAGCATCGTTTTCCATCAGGAAAGCGACATCTTCGCCTACTGACAATCCGACAAACTGCGCATCCTGGTCCTGAAGAATTGTTCCGATCCTCTTACTGACTTCAAAAAGGTTTCGCTTGTTATAGGGGCCATTGATGTTTATTGTTAATTTTCCGCTGATTTCCCCTTCCAGCGAGAAAGGAATTATCCCATTTAAGCAATGCATTAATGTGGATTTTCCGGAGCCGCTTCGACCCGCAATGAGAATCTTTTCTCCTTCGTAGATTTCAAGATTTATGTTTTTCAGGGTCGGTTGCTTGAGCGTCTGATATTTGAACGAAAAATTTTCGAATTTGATTTTGACGTTTTTACTCATTATTTTTCTACTTCAAGGCTTGAGTTTTTACGGTTTGCGAAAAGAAAACTTATCACGATTGGAATCGAAAAGAAAAGAAAGACAAAGCTGTTTGTTGCAAAAATGACAGTAACCTGGAAAAATACTTTGCTTGGCGGCTCTCCCATAAGGATAATATCCGTTATTCCCGATAAAGCATATCCCAATAAAAATCCCACAACACCCATTAGCGCCAGAAAAATAATGTGGAATTTGTTATAGAGCCCGCACTTAATATTAAATCCTGGAAACAAAAATACCAGTCCGGCCGCGAACCCGAAAATACCCGATACAAGTTCCCAGTGCAGCCACATTCCCCAGCCCGCCAGCATGTCCGTAAGAATGTGCCCGATAAATCCGACAAGAAAACCTACCACAGGCCCGAAATAAACGGAAAAAAGCGTGAGTATAGCAATTGACGGCCGGATCTGCGTATTCGGACCTATGGGTATTCCCACGAGGCTGGTTACGCCGTACAGGGCCGCGCCGATACTTACAGTAACAACCATTTTTGTACTAAAAGAAAACACATATTTTTCCATGGACATGAAAAAAGCCTCTGATTAATCTTGCTTTTTTTGAATTTATTAAGATATAGAATTAAATCACGCTTAGGTAATATTGTCAAATTATATAGTTAAGATACAATGTACTTAGTTGGCGCCTTTGCGAAAAAATGTTTTCGTAAATATTAAATTAGTCAGGTATGGTTATTAACAAGAAAAACAAATTCACATTGGTTGAACTGCTTGCTGTTATGGTAATCATTGCCATCCTTTTCTCAATAGCAATAGGTCTCGTCGGGCTCATAAATGATAAAATCAGAATATCAAAAACAGAATCGATTGTTAAACAAATAAGTACCGCAATGCAAGCGTACAGGGTTGACTATGGATACTATTTTGTGAGCACTGAGAGTATAGGTGTACTTAAAAACCTTACTACGGGGGCGGATCCAGTCGACCCCTCTAATAGGTTTAAATTCAATTTCGGGGGGACTACACCTCCAGATACTGACTTTATAAAATATTTCGATTATGAATCACTAAAAGGAAGGGGATATATCAAAACTATACCAGGTGCAGGCGGATATTCTTATATTGTAGATGCGTGGGGAAGGTCTTTGCTTTACAGAACTCCAAATGGAAATCCCCCGACTAATGGGACTGTCAACTCTTCTATGTTTGACCTTGGATCACTTGGGAAAGACGGAAAGTATGGTGATAATTCCACGGATCCTGTAAATTTCGGCAAAGGCGATGATATTACTAACTTCAATTTCTAAAGGAAATAGCTTATGAAAAAACGGTTTTTTACTCTGATAGAGCTTATGGTTGTTATAACAATAATAGTAATTCTAATAGGCTTGCTTCTGCCTGTTATTTTAACCGTAAAAGACCAGGCTAAAAAAACACAGGCTAGATCCCAAATGAGCTCAATAATTACAGCTATGCGAACCTATGAATCTACTTACGGAATTTTGCCAATTCCCGATTCGTGGACTGACGGATCTGGCGCCTTTCCGTCTAAATATGCAGATTTAATGGCCCTGCTCACAGATGTGCCTGGTCCAAGCACCGAGTCAAACTATACATCAGGAAATTCTAGAAACATAAGATTCTTGGATGTTCCTACTAATTATACGACACTAGGTTTTCTTGATCCATGGGGGAGCAGGTATTTGATTTATGTGGACAGCGGATATGCTGGAAGTGTCGTTGTGAATTCTGGTTCGGGTAACGAAACTTTATATGGAACAGTTTTTATCTATTCTACGGCAGGAACAACTACCCCATCAAAGTATGTTTATTCGTGGAAATGAGCCGGCGAACTATAGACTAAATTTCTGATTTAAAATTTAAATGAAATTCATAAATAAAAAACAATTCTCGCTATTAGAACTGCTCTGCGTTATAGCAATAGCGGCGATTCTCATGGCTATGATTCTGCCGGCTTTCTTTAATATAACAAAAGGGCAGAGCGTTCAAATGGCTGCCATGGAAGTTGGTTCAAAGCTGAAAGCTGTCCGCACCTACGCTATTTCTCAACGGCAATATGTCGCTTTGGTATTTATTACCTCAGAGACAACAATGAATAATGATAGATATTGTTATAAAAGCTACAGGCCATGCGTAGTTAATTCCTCCAATGTATTTCAAAGCTGGGTGCCGGACGAAAAGTGGGATATTTTACCGACGGGTGTAATTGTTCAGGATATTATAGCAGAAACGGACATAGGTTATTATCCTTCTGGATATAAAAATGGACTGTTCTCAGGGGCAACGACTGTTGATACTTCTTCGAATAGTGATGTTGCAGTATTTTCTTCTTCCGGGCAAACTTTTAAAGGGATTTCTTTTAAACCTACGGGCGACTTGTCTGGAGATACTAAATTTGTTCGCGTAGGAGAAGGGACAAATCCCACAAGCACAGCAACTATGAAAAATACTGCAAACTATGCAATTATAAAAATTGACCAGTACACCGGTAGGATTTCATATGGCACTCAATAAGTATTTCAATTTGGTAGAAATGGCGCTTGCGATAGGGATTTTGGCTGTTGGTGTTATTGTTGTGATGTCACTTTTTCCTGTAGGCGTAAATGAGAACAGAAAATCTATCGGTATAAATTATTCGGCGATGGCAGCGGAAAGCATGTTTTCACATATTTCGCGAGAGGCTAGCGAACCGTCAAATTGGGATGCGACTTTGAATATACTTCCCCTCTCAACTTCTATTAATACTCCTCCTATCATTTTAAAGCCTGACGGAATTCTTGATTCTTCGACATGGTCTACGCTTGAAGAAGGGTATATTTACAAAATCAGTGATAGAGACGTTAATAATATAGTGTGGACTGAGGGCGTCTATGGGATAAAAATAAAAACCGGAGATGTAGCTGATTTTACGGCAGAAGCCTTAATTTGGAGGCAGCTTTTTTATTCGCCAGGCAGCATGACTCCCCTTTACTTGAAGGATCTCTATGTTTCAGGATATACGGAAGACTTTAATACGAGCATAGATAGTACAGTCCGGCTCGAACAGATAGAAAAGCTGATAGCCGGTATCAATATTGAGATCAGCTGGCCTGTAGAAAAACCCTATAGCCGGCGAAATAAAAATAGATACTATTTTGAAATCTTTAATTTTGGCAATGTAGTTCCTGGTGGTGTCACGGATAAAGGCGGCGGGCACAAAAAATGAGCCTTGCTTTGATGGAATTACGCAGGGGGTGGAGCAAGTGAAAAACAGGTTAAACCTCAACAGTGGCGGAATTGCCGTAATAATTGCAATAGGATTGTTGGCGCTGCTTCTTGGGCTGGCAATAGCTTTTGTGACTTCTACAATCATAGAGAAAAAAGCAACCCAAAACAATGACGCAATGATTGTTGCAAGACTGGCTGCGCGCTCCGCCATTGACAGAGCCATCATGTCCATGAAACAGGTAAGCCAGAAAACCGATATCGATTCATCGGATGTATGGAGCCACCATGATGTGAATTATGATTATGCCAATGGCTATTTTTCTACCGCTGCCGATTCTAAAATATACTATGACAAGCTTGATGAAAACCTTACAACCACTATTAATGGCGTCCCTATCGTGGCCTCTTTAAATGAAACAGGAGATTATGATGTAACAAGTAATGATGCAAAAACATGGGTATACCTGCCTCTCCCCTCAGGATATGGCACCTATCCTTTAATTGCCAGAGTTGCGTATGTAGTTGTTGCTGACAAGGGAAAAATAGATCCTTCGGCAGCTATAGATTCGGGCTTGAATGCCCAGTTATTGGGTTATACTCGCGGCCAGGGGGATGGCGAATCCTATGAGCCCGTAAGCGGCCTTGCATCAAACGGAAACCCGGGAGATGTTAATAAAGAAATTACAATGATTAATCCCGACGGTACTTACGTAATAGGCCGGCCGGGTCGGGATGTTTCAGAATTGTTTTTGCGCTGCCTCGGAGAAAAGAGCGGCAGTACGTGGTTTAAGCAGGTTTATGACCAAAAGTTGAGCTCAGTTTACTCTCCCGCAGGGCAGCTCGAAGCCGGACAGCGATGGAAAGATTTCCAGGAAATGTGCAGCGCCTTGAATTTAATAAATCCGAAAGGCGATATTACAGATTTGAGTGCTATAAATGGGTTTCATAATGTTTTTTACCTTGATAACCCGCCAGATGCCGAGGCTTTCTGGATTAATAAAAATGGAGATTTGCTTAGAGAAACTAATGAGCTATACCATCGGTTTAACCTGATGCGTCAGAATTGGAGTGAATTAACAGTAGATTCCATACTCTCCGATCCCGTCCCATTCAGTCAGGATATTCCTGATAATCAGATATATTCCATTTACTGGCTGAAAAATTGGAAATCGCCGGGAGGTTTCCCTACCGCTGATTCGGCAAGAAAACAAATTGCGGCTAACCTTATAGACTATAATGATACGGATAGCACGGCTACTACTGACAATCCCGACAAACCTACATACGTCGGCTTGGAAAAAGTTCCCTACATAAATGAAGTCAGATTGAAATTTACAGGACTTGTAACAGAAATTCCTGGCGCGAATCCTGACACCCAGTCTACATATATTTGCTCCCTTTACCTGAGCGAAGCCGGCCTTGAATTGATTAACATGTATGGCACTTCAACATACAATACAATGGCTGTCGTCAATCTCTCAGGCGAATATAAGTGGAGCCCTAATCCTTTCGGAAATGACACTATAGTTCCTTTTTCAGGCATCTCCTTTAATATGAATATTCCTACATCCGGCAGGTATACGGTACCTGTTACGCCTGTAATTGCTGTTTTTCCATTGCAAGAGGGGGTAAACATGGCAAAAGGGCTGCCTAAACAAATTAATGGACTTAGAATTACAAGCCTTACCGTTAAACTGACGGATCCTTCAGGAAATCTTTATGATTATGCCTACGTAGATACAGGATATCCTGCCGATTTTACCGTTACGGCAAACGGATCTTCCCAGAACCTTTATATAGACTATCAAATAGATGATCCCAGACAGAATCTTCTTGCGTCAGACTGGGGCGGTGTAAAATCTTCCGGAGCAAGCGGAGCCGGCACGCTTGGGACTAAAAACTCTGTTGCAAATCCAAATCCGGGCGGGGATGCCGATCCTGAGCCCCTTGCATCAGAACCGTGGGAAGTTTCCACGGCCTACATCAGAAATTCCGGAATGCAGTCCCCATGGGAACTGGGCGCAATCCATAGAGGAAAAAAATGGCAGACCCTTAATTTGAAAAAATACAATTCCCTGGAAGAAATGATAGGCGGCGGCAATGCGTACATTGACGGAGATGCGAATATTTACGAACAGATAAAAATGACAGATAAAAAAGAGGTTTATGGCAAGATAAGCATCAATAGCAAAAATGTAGATGTTATGCGAACATTATTTGAAAAAATCAGAGTGGGAAGCGGTTATAAAATTCCAGGCTGGCTTACCGCAGATAATGTAAATGCTGATATCGCCGAAAATATGGCGAATACATTAATTCTATATAACGGTTTATTCTCTAATAGAAGTGAATTTATGGGGAATAGCTCTCTGATCCCAATGTTTACAAATTATAACGGCGTCGGGGGAAACCTGAATCAGAATACGGATGCTAAGAAAGAAGAAATAGTGGGCAAGTTTATAAATTTAACAAAAGCAACAGAAGCTAATTTGTTCACGATTGTGGTCGTAGCACAGGCAATAAGAGATGTCGGAGGAGCGAAAGGCTCAACCACTGGAAAATTTGATCAGGGTGTTGATGAAATTATGGCGACTCAAAAGGTAATGGCAACAATTCAAAGATCTGTAATCGGCGATACTTATAGAATTATAAAATATGAATATATAAATGTAGACGAATAGATCGTATGTCAGGGAACGGTTCGATGAATCGTATTGGGTAGGGACAGCTCGCCGAACCGTCCGTTAAAGAAAGTGCGGCGCTTTACGGCGCCTTGCTAAAACGCATGGCTAAAGGAATCGACCCTATGAATAAAATTTGAATATTGAATTCTAAATGTTGAATAGTGATATTTTTAACTCAAAACTCAAAACTTCACGAACCGTCCGTTTGATGTAATGACGTACTTTGTTGAATCCATACGTCGGAAGTCAGGTGTTATATGAAAATAAAGTTTAAAGTGAATCGAAAAAAGTTTTCTTTGATTGAACTCATTCTCGTGATGACGATTTTTCTTTTGCTCCTGGTTGTGTTTTTTACCTTTTTTAATACAGCTAAAAATGTCTGGGCCTCTTCAGATTCCAGAAAACAGGCATTTGAAGACGCAAGAGTGGCGCTAGACTTGATGTCCCGAGATCTGCAATGTATTTATTACACAGATAATATTGCCCCTTTCTGGCTGAAAACTAAAGAAAATAATGAAAGCTGGTATAACGATAAATCATTAAATTTTGTTTCGCTTACAGATATAGGCGGCGGATCCGGAACCACTTCCAGTTTGTATGAAATAAAATACCAGCTTTGGTATCCCGAAAATGGTGTTCAATCGGATTCCGATGGATGGCTTATGAGAAGCGTTACCGGAAGCTCAAGCACGAAATGGAATTTTAATGCCTCCCCAATTTCAGTGGGAACATCAGGGGCGGACAAAGCATTCACGGCAAACAATGATTCCAGCGAACCATTTAATAAATTTATTCCGCATGTTACGAGAGTAGAGTTTAATTGTTTTGACAGGTTAAGGAATCCTATCGCGGGAACAACTTCTACTGCTCAGGAACTGCCTTATTCAATTGAAATAAAACTTTATATTCTCCCAAAAGCGGATTGGCAAAAGTGGATTGCTATTGGCGGAAAACCTGCGAATTCTATTAACGATACTGAGGAATCTACGAATCCTGCAGCAGCAAGCTTTAGGAAAAATCATGAAATACTTTTTTCTAAAATGATACTGTTTGGCGAGCGCGGACAAAAGTAGAATCCAAATGGTGAAATTCTAAGATTTTAAAGATTGGTTATGGTTATAAAAAAAATACTTTTGTTGATGTGTCACTGGGTGGGTGATACTTTTTGGGATATGCAGGTCATCCCGGAAGTGAAAAAGCTCTATCCCGACGCCGAGCTGTGGGTCGGAATAAAACCAATATCCAAAGACTTGCTGTACGACTTGATTGATGAAGAAAAAATAATAATTCTCAAAAATGTTATAAGCGACAGGCACAGAGAAACATTTTCTTTCCCCGGCTGCCTCAACGAACTAAAAAAAGTAAGAGCTGAAACCTTCGATATGGCATTTGATTTGACTTTGAACAGATATTCTGCCATATTCCTGGCGCTGGCGGGAATAAAACAGAGAATAGGACTAGATATACATAAGTTCAGCTTTTTATACAGCAAAAAGGGACCTGCATTTGATGGCAATAAGCACCTATCTGAGCGCCCATGGGAAACTTTAAAAACTATAAATCCAAAAATTCAAAAACCGCAGTGGCCGTTTCCCCCTAAAACTCCGGTTAGCCAAAATGAAATTGAAAACAAAATGATGATAAAATTAAACGAAAAAACGGCATTGCTCTCTCCGGGAGCCGGGTGGACTGAAAAACAATGGCCGCTGGAGTCCTTCGCTGCATGTGGAAATTTTTTGATAGATAACGGATATAAAATTATCATTAGCGGAACAGAAAAAGAGAGGCGCCTTTGCGAAGATTTGAATACTATGCTAAACAAAAAAGGAACCATATTCATAGAGACGCTCAGCTGTTTTATAGCATTTATTCCATACATAAAAGTAGCAATAACAAATGATAGCGGCCCAGCCCATCTGCTCGCCGCATCAGGAATAAAAACAGCTGCAATATTCTTAAGCACAGATAATAATAGATGCGGGCCAATAGGCAAAAATGTGATAATAGTAAACAAAAATGAAGCTTTACCTGAAAAAGCAATAAAATTCTTATTATGAACTTAATTGAAAAAATAGAAAAAAATATGGATTTCACTCTTTATGATGAGATTTATATAGGATTCAGTGGGGGAGCTGACAGTACAGCGCTGCTCTTGATGTTTGAAGAATTGTCAAAAAAACATTCTTTTAAATTGACAGCGGTTCACTTTGAACACGGACTTCGCGGAGAAGAAAGCCTAACTGACGCGCAATGGTGCAGAAATTTTGCTGCCACAAGAAATATCACTTACCTCGAATACAGCCTCGATACTCTTAACAATATGAATCCCGGCGAAGGCACAGAGGAGGCCGCAAGAAGACTCAGACTTGAAAAGTGGCAGGAAATAACAGCAAAGCAATCTTCTGCAGTCGCATTGGGGCATCACGCCGGAGACAAAATAGAAAACCTTTTTATCAGATTGCTAAGGGGCTCTAACTGTTCAGGGTTGACCTCATTGAGGTACTTTTCAGAAGTTAACGGAATTATTTTCCTGAGGCCGCTGTTAGACATAACAAAAACAGAAATCCTTTCATATCTTGAAACGTCAGCCATTAGAGATTGGAGAAATGATAGTACAAATGAACACAATGATTACAGAAGGAATTTTTTAAGAAATAAAATTCTACCGCAACTTTTTGAGTTTGTTCCAGCCGCGGAGAAAGCTATCAGCGCCTCTTATTGCGCAATTGAAGATGATGCCAGATTTATAGAAAACGAGGCAAAAATCACATATGATAAGTTAAAACAAAAAAAGTATATTTCAGCATATCATGATTTATTACCACTTCCAAACTCTCTTCTCATAAGAATCTTGAGATACTGGATTGCTGATGAGCTGGGATATGATTTTGTTCCCAACAAAGCCCTGGTTGAGAGATTGAATGAAGAAATAAAATTGTGCACTACAACTTCTGAAAACTATGAAAGAAAACTCGTTCCTCTTAAAAATGATACTTTTATATGTATTCACAAAGACAGAGTCTCTCTTTACCAAAAAAAAGAAATTCCCGGAGAAATAATGGAATGGAACTGGAAAAATCAGCCTGAAATAATGTTTTTTGAGTATACCTTTAAAGCCAGCATCATAAATAAAAAACAATTGATAAACCTCGCCGAGCATCCAAAGAGTATCGAATATTTTGACATTAACCAGATCCCTGAAAAACTCGTACTTAAAACCTGGGAAAATGCAGATAAATTCATGCCGTTTGGTTCCCTTCAGGAAGTAAAAGTCAGCAAGGTTTTTCAGAACGAAAAACTCCCGCGAGAAAAGAGAGAAATATTCCCCCTTGTCCTAGCAAATAATTCAATAATATGGATTCCGGAAATGCGCCGTTCCTCTTCAGCTCCTGTTACCGACAAGACAAGCGAAGTTCTCGCCCTTGAGTTTATTTGTATGGTAGGGACGGTTCTCCGAACCGTCCGGTAAAAAGACATTTTCATGGAGTTAACGCCTGCAGTGCGGGGTTTGCAATATTTGTGGAAGAATTCCAAGATGATCCGCTGAATCCAGTTACATGTCCATCTAAGAATAGGATATTACCAAAATTGGTGTGCGTGCCGAACCTGTTTGCTGCCAGTCCGCTATCAGGAGCATTAGCTCTATCTGCAGCTGACATCCCTGCAAAATAAACAAAGTCACAGTTCATTGTTTGGTTCCAGCTTAGGCTAGGGGGTCTGCTAGCTGAAGGATCTAAAAGAGTCGATGGATCTTTAAGTTCGTATTGCAAAAGCCACATAGATCCCGCCTGTCCTGAACTTCCGCCCGTTGCATTTCCATACCCGGAAGGAAAAGTGTCAGAAAAATCCTGCGTGTACGCTATCATAGCTGTCCCGATCTGTCTCAAGTTACTAGCTGCGGAAATGCGGCGCGCCCGTTCCCTCGCTTGATTAAGGGCGGGAAGCAGCATCGCAGCCAGAATTGCTATTATTGCAATAACAATTAACAGTTCAATCAGTGTGAATTCCTTTTTCACTTGCTTCCCCTTGGAAAATTTGAATCTGAATTCATTGTTAGTGATTATAGCTGAAAGAAATAATAAAACTACAGAATTCGCAGAATTTTATTTCACATTGGATCAAATTTCTCAACGTAATGCGTGAATAGAATGTGGACGGCCCTGCTTCGTCAGGGCTTAAAACTACGCGGATGCAACTGCCTTGCTAAAACGCATGGCTAAAGGAGGTCTCCCTGCCTTGGGAAAATATGGCTCGTAAGAATTCAGTAACGTATGTGTCTAGTTTGACTAGCATCGATTTTGCGGGGAAATGTGTTGTCACAAAACTAAAAGTGTCGCCGCTCCCTGCGTGAGGGCTTGATTTTTATGTTATAATGTTTTCCACGGGCTCACGCCCGAGGCTATGATATAAAAATAGACATACTAGCCACGGGTGTAAGCCCGTGGAATATGAAAAAGAGAGATAACCAAGCTCTCCTAAAGGGAGTTGCGACATAAAAGCTTAATTCTTCAGTGAATATTCGATACGGCGCCCTCGGCGCCTCGCTAAAAGTTTCTCAACGTAATGCGTGAATGGAATGTGGAGGACCCTGCTTCGTTAGGGCCGAAAGATGCGGATGAGACTACCCTGCTAAAAAGCATGGCTAAAGGAGGTCGCCCTACCAAAAAGCCATGCCAATATAAAAATGCAAAAAAAAAAGAGGAACCGAAGTTCCTCTCTTTTGATATTAAGGTTAGCTTAAAATCTACTACCAACCGCAATAGTTGAAAGATTTGTAGCTTTAACATTACCAGTATATCCACTAGCAGCAGCAGCCCAGCCATTAGTAGTTGTTCCAGTAACTCCTGTTACATGTCCGTCTGCGAACAAAATATTTCCAAAAGTAGAGCGGTAAGTACCACCATTTGCAGCTCCTTGCCAGTTGCATGCTAATCCGCTATCAGGTTGGAAGTCATTTAATCCACCGGCAAAATAGCAATAATCACAAGCCATTGCAGCTGCCCAACTCGTTGATGCTGTACTGCCGCTTGATGGATCAATTAGAACAGCCGCATTTTTGATATTATCTTGAAGCAGATATAATGCTTGTGCAGTAAGCCCCCCTGCGCTAGGTGCAGCTGTTGTGGATGCTGCTGTGCCAAGCATAGGATATTTTTCCTGATTTTCTGAAGTATACATAGCCATAGCTGTACCGATCTGCTTCAGATTGTTTGCGCTGGAAATACGGCGAGCTCTTTCCCTGGCCTGATTAAGGGCAGGCAGCAGCATTGCAGCCAGTATCGCTATGATCGCTATAACGACCAACAGCTCTATCAATGTGAATTTTTTTGTTTTCATTTTTTCTCCTTTTACGTTTTCTTTGTTTATTATCTTATATTTTTTGTGTTTTAACATAAGAAGCTTTGATATTTTTCTTCATTGCTTCACTATACGCAGAGATTATATAAAGACAGCTGGGTAGTGTCAATAGAAAATGTTGAAAGGTTGGTATAAAATCCAATTTTTTTATCGAAACAGCCCTTTTAGTGGCAATTTAGGCATGGACGGTTCGCCGAACCGTCCGATAAAGAAAATACGGCGCCCTGCTAAAAGTTTATCTGCGTAATGCGTGGATGGAATGTGGAGGGCCCTGCTTCGTCAGGGCCGAAAGGATACGGACGAGACAGAGCTCGTCCCTCCATATGGAAGCGTAAAAGATGCGGACGAGACGACCCTGCTAAAACGCATGGCTAAAGGAGGTCGCCCTACAAAAAAGCCCTGCCAATATAAAAATGCAAAAAAAAAGAGGAACCGAAGTTCCTCTTTTTTGATATTAAGGTTAGCTTAAAATCTACTACCAACCGCAATAGTTGAAAGATTTGTAGCTTTAACATTACCAGTATATCCACTAGCAGCAGCCGCCCAGCCATTAGTAGTTGTTCCAGTAACTCCTGTTACATGTCCGTCTGCGAACAAAATATTTCCAAAAGTAGAGCGGTAAGTACCACCATTTGCAGCTCCTTGCCAGTTGCATGCTAATCCGCTAT
>JAJXWI010000119.1 GCA_021781705.1 bacterium
ATTCTTCCTGGTTATGTCTAAATTGGTACATTATAATTCCTCTAAAGTGCAAATATTTTATGGCCATGCAGTGTAATTTCTTACACTAAATATAATATATCATACTTATATCATGCTGCACTATAGATTCTTGTGAATTATTAAGGAATCTTTAGTTATAGAGTAATTTACGATTCTAGGGCATTTGTCCGAATCGTAAAATAGAGACTTTGATTAGACAATTATTCGCACCGTTAGACGCTCAGATTCATGCGATAAAATAGAAGTCTTATACGAGCTGTAGCGCTATTTCATTCCAAAAAGTAAGTCCTTTTTCTGTCGGAACAACGCCGAACCCACCGGCATCAAAATTCAGAACATCCAGCAACCCCGAACTTTTTAAGGACAAAAGTTTTTCTTTCAAATCCTCAACATATGAAGAAGAAACAGAATACGAATTATTTTTATATGGGCCGATAATTTTAAACTGTCCTACAGTCTGTGGTCTATTATTATCGCTCATCTCCGGTTTTATTTCCCATCCGAAAACAGTTCTAAGCCCCATCATGAAAATTTCATTCATCCTCTCTTTTTCGGAAATCCTGTCATAAATAGCAGGTTCTCCTCTGAGCCATTCAGAAAGCTCTCTTTGAGTCCATCTGACATTTCCGTCAAAAGATGATGCGGCGGGCCCAAATCCTAGATATTTCCCGCCAAACCATGTATCAACATTATGTTTGCATTCTTTTCCCTTTAAAGAATAATTGGATATTTCGTATCTTTTGAAACCGGTATTCTTTATGATTTCCGGAATCAATTCCCACATTTCTGCAGAAACTGTTTCAAAATCATCTTTTTCATCTTCTGAATAAAGGCTTGTTATTTCAGAGTTTTCTTCAAAGGTAAGCGAGTAGGCTGAAAAATGGGTGAATATCTTATAGCTCACAACAGTACGGATATCCGCTTCAAAGTCTTTCACATTTTGACTAGGAATACCATAAATAATATCACATGAAATATTGTTTATTTTTGAATTATTGAGAATCTCAATTGATTCATAAACGTTTCTCATATCCCCTGCTCGTCCCAGTATTTTTCTGTGTGCTTCATTAAACGATTGAATACCCAAAGAAACTCGATTCGCAAAACCCTCTATAATCTTGATTTTTTCTTCGGTTAAAGACTCAGGATTGCATTCAATACTTATTTCAGCTTTTTCAGAAATTGAAAAATTGTTTTGGATGAGAGTAAAAAGTCTTTCCAGATTTGTCGGAGATAAATATCCCGGGGTACCTCCACCTATGAACAAGCTCTCGAGCTTGCCTGCATTTTCCTTTTCCCTTTCAAAGTCTTTTTCCAGTTTTTTGAAATAGGAGACTATTATATCATCGCCGGGTTTGGGAATGGAATGGAAAACGCAGTATCCGCATTTCGAACTGCAGAATGGTACATGCACATATAGCATAGTTGATAGTTGATGGTTCATAGTTGACAGAAGCAGTCCAAAATGTTCTATATTCTTTCAGGTAAAGCCTGTGAAACGTGCTAATTATCCCACTTTTGTCGCAGTAATAACTATTTCCAAGATTGATACGCTCTTCTACTCTACAAAAATAGCCGGCTTTTTTTTGCCGGCTATTAAAATTAAAATAAATTAAAAAGAGAAATTAAAGCTCCTCTCCAACCTGCCAGCGGACAAACTTCTTAATTTTAACCCTAGGGTTAGCCTGTTTTACAGAAACTTTATCATCTCTGATCCACGGCTGATCGTTAAGGCAAACTTCTTTGTACCATTTTGCAAGTTTTCCTGCCAGTATCTTTTCCAGCATTTCCGGAGTTTTCCCAGTGACTTGAGCTCCCTGTATTTCCTTTTCCTTAGCTATTATTGCTGCGGGAATTTCTTCCGAGCCGACGTACTGAGGATTAAAAGCTGCTATGTGCATGCAAATATCATTCAAGGCGCCAGGTGTAGATTCACCTTCAACTTGAATCATTACGCCGATTCTTCCACCCATATGGAGGTATGAAGCGCATGTGCCTGTCCAGCGCACAGCCCTTCTAATTTGAAGGTTTTCTCCAATTGTGGCAATCATGGAAATAAGCGTCTGTTTCTCGACATCATTCAGTTTTTCGCTGATATCGCCTTCTGCTGTTACGCTTTGAGCCTTAGCGGCAATTTCCTGCGTATAAGCACGAAACTTTTCATTCTTTGCTACAAAGTCAGTTTCGCAAAGAACTTCTACTAATGATGCATCGGTATTTGTAATTTTCGAAACTATAACGCCTTCTTTTACCGAACGGCCAGATTTTTTCTCAGCCTTGGTTATTCCTGTTTTTCTGAGAATATCTACTGCTTCATTAATATCGCCTTTAGCTTCAGCTAGGGCCTTTTTGCAATCCATCATGCCAGCGCCGGTTTTTTCGCGCAGATCTTTTACAAGTTGTGGACTAACTTCTGACATATTTTATATCTCCTAAATTACTTAAGCTTGAGCCTGGGCTGCATCATCATTCTTTTTTATTGCAGGCTTTCTTGCCACTGGCCTTCTTGCTGCGGCAGGTCTCCTCTTATCCGATTCTGATGAAGCACTTTTACTTCTGTTTCTCTTCTTTTCTTCTCTAGCCTCTTCAGACCCTTCTTCTGAGCCTTCTTCAGCCTTTTTCTTTGCTTTCTCAGCCTTTTCTTCAGCAGTCTTTTTCTGGTAGAGTTCAGCCGCTATTTTTACTGAATCGCTAATCACGCTTACCAGCAACCTGATAGACCTGATAGCATCATCATTTCCAGCAATCGGATAATCAACTGTTTCTGGATTTCCGTTAGTATCTACAATACCTACTACAGGTATATTAAGCTTCTTTGCTTCTTTTACTGCTATGTCCTCATTGCATACATCAACAACTACTATTGCGGCTGGCAACTTTTTCATTTCACTGATACCATCGAGGTTCCTGTGAATTTTTTCTGACTTCCTGGCCAGTGAAGAAAGCTCTTTTTTACTCATTTTTGAACTGCCTTCTTCAATTTCCTTATCCATGGCACGCATTTTGCTGATGCTCTTGCGAATAGTTGAATTATTTGTAAGAATCCCTCCCAGCCAGCGGTCGGACACATAATACATTCCGCAGTTTATTGCTGCTTCTTTAATGATTTCCTGAGCCTGACGCTTTGTACCAACAAAGATAATGTCTCCCCCGTTGTATACTACTGTCTGCAAATAGTTGCAGGCATCAACCATCTGTTGCATGGTTTTGGTTATGTCTATAATGTATATACCGTTACGAACTCCATATACATACTCTTTCATTTTTGGATTCCATCTTTTTACCTGGTGCCCGAAATGGACGCCTGCTTCTAATAAATCCTGTACTGTGATTTTTTGTGACATTCTTTTTTTACCTCTCTTTTGTTGGCAACACCTTTTTACTCCGCTGTTTTGCATTTACTGCAAATCTTTTTCATGCGGGCAAGGCATTCTGGGTTAAATTATTTTGGTTCCTTAGGAACGATACCTAACCGCCGTTTATTGTTAAATTGTTTCTTTTCCTGCTCAAACATAGAACAAGAGTCCTTAAAATAAAACGTAACTTAGCTATTTCAAATCAGATACAAAAATATATAATAAAAAATCCCTGTTTTCTAAATCGTTAATTTCTAAATTCCAGATTTTTTATAAATCCCCTTGACGAACTATAAAACTAATGTAATTTAGCATTTCTTGCGAAAAGCTGTACCCGTAGCTCAATTGGATAGAGTGTCTGGCTACGAACCAGAAGGTTGGGGGTTCAAATCCCTCCGGGTGCACCATTTTTCTATTCTGTTATCACTTCTATTGGTTGAGATAAGGCAGGATCATCCCATGGAAACTCTCGTTCTGTGAGCCTAAGAGCTGTATTGACGCCTGCATCATACGAATCCAGCCACCGTGTATGCCACCATTTCTTCTCCCTCCAGAAGTGATAGTAAATTACTTGCCTCTCTGTTATTTGACCTTGCATGTATCTAGTACCATCATTGAAGCCTTCACAAAAGTCTATTATTAGTTTTTCGAACACTTCGGGCCTTCTTTAGAGTTGTAATTAGCTTTTAACAAATGGCAAGTTTGAGTGTGGACCCAAATCTTGAATTGGCATGCGCAATTTGATTTTTGTGTCAGCACTGTATTCCTTTGACATGCCGCGCGGCGTGGTAATTGCCAAAGATTGCATTATCTGGGTTACTAAAGTATCTACCGCCTCGGGGGCAATGCGTCCTTTTACGTCAGATTTAAATCCTTCTACAATACTAGGCTCCAATACAACGGGATCGATTATTAGTGCGTGTATATTGATGGGTGCGAGTGTAAAACCCCATACCGCTAGCAAGATAAAAATGTTAAACGTTATTTTCCCCATACTTCCTCCTTGTTTGTTTACATTAAATTTCTTCATTAGCCACAACAGTGGTAACTTGTACCGGTTTTTCTTAATAAAAACAATGTGGTTTGCCATAAAAAATATATTTTTTTAGACTTTCAAAAGCAAAACCACGATAAGTATTCAGCATCTACCTAGTATTGTATTTTCCTAAGTAGGGCGACCTCGCCGAGGGCGCCGCGTTTTCTTATGGCAGTGCGACATTCTGGTTCTTCTCCCAAATGGAAAGTGAAATTAATATGATAACAGTCACGGGCTCTTTGATCCAATTGTTGCGACGAGCGACAGAGGCCCATTCTCACAATTGGATGCGCCCGTTTCTGCAATATCAAA
>JAJXWI010000036.1 GCA_021781705.1 bacterium
TGATATTGCAGAAACGGGCGCATCCAATTGTGAGAATGGGCCTCTGTCGCTCGTCGCAACAATTGGATCAAAGAGCCCGTGACTGTTATCATATTAATTTCACTTTCCATTTGGGAGAAGAACCTTAGATTTCGAATTGTCGATTTCTGATTGAATGAGAAATAGAAGCCTACATTCGGCAGGTAAAGTGGTTTTTTTTACAATGTAGCACAGTCGGCTCGACTGTGTTTTATCTCTACTCAGGCGGGACCATGCTAAACCGCATGGCCTTGCGTCTGAGTCTGAGTTTCCTTAACAAGCTGTCGAAATAACTCTCGTACCGGTTTAGCCAATTTGTCAGAGTATGTGGAAGGTTTAACTCGTTATTTCAATTCTATTTCGTTCTGGATCAAGAAATGCTGTTTCATAGCACCCATCTCCAGTTTCTCTTGGTCCGTCCAATATTTCAATATTATCATTTTTGAGGCGGATCGTTAATTCATCTACTTTTTCTTTTGATCCTAATGAAAAAGCAATATGTATAATACCAATGAACTGATTATATACATCATTTGTTGATTCGGGAATTTCTGGCTTTTGCATTATTTCAATACGCGCCCCAGATTCAAAGCTTAAAAAATATGATTTAAAATTCTTTTTGGGGTTAATGTATTTATTATTTGATTTTGCGTTAAAGTATTTTTCATAGAAACATTTCAACTTTTCTATATCTTTTGCCCAGATAGCTACGTGATCTATTTTCATTTTAGTTCCTTTCACTTATGGTAGCGTAAATTAGTCGTGAGCTAGTAAATGGTTCATACCTGCCTAGCAGCCTGTCGGACTTTAGCTACAAGTCGTTGACAATTAACATAAGCAATATTTTGATTCAAAAACTAAGTGTCTCATAATAAATCAGTTACAAAAACCCACATTACTAAGTCCGACAAACTCCTAGTTGCTGATATTTTTATGATTATTTGTATTAACGCAACTATAAAGCAGCCAGTAGAAATCACAAACAAACCAATAAAGAACAAGAAAAGGCATTCTGCCCAAATTCCCCATTTACTTTTTCTAAAATCAAGCTTGTCAATTTTTTCGTCCAGGAAAAGCTCATAATGTTTTGAACTGCAAATATTGTTTAGGAGGTTTGCGGCAATTGTTAAAACGAATCCTAAAAGAGAGCTTATTAAAAATATTCCTACGCCATATTTTTCACTTACTACATATATAGCTCCAATGACTGTGAGTGATAGTGTAATAATTCTATTCCCGATATTAAAGTTTATTTTTTTGTACTCTTCAACGGCATTTTTATAAGATTTTCCCATAGTTTTTCTCCTGTTTTTTTCCTGTTCTCGGCGGACGCTCTTTCTTTCCTCTGCACGGAGGGCTATTTATCTCAGGTTTCTTATAACATAATTGAACTGATTTTTTAGAACTGACCTTAGCTCTAACTGCTTTTTTAGTAGTTGATTTGTTTTTCTTTGCGCTCATGATTTTTCCCTCCTATGATAATTTTCTCCCCGAGATTTATTATACGGTAAAAGTGTCAAAGTCAAATTTATTTTCTTTGGGGCCACCTGTTTTGTTTTTATGAAAAACCTGTTATACTTAAAGCTATTGTCACTTTTGGATTTCGAATTGTCGATTTCTGATTGAATGAGAAGTTCCACGAAAAGGTATTTTCGGGAACATTGTTTTAGGTTTTAAGTTTTTGGTTTTGAGTAGAATTTTCCTTAAACTTAACACTTAAAGCTTAAAATGAGAGCAAAAGCGTCCCGCGGGTGGGGGATTTACGCAGACTCTAACTTAATATGCTTAAATTTATTTCTAAAATATTATCAACGCCGAAAACAGTCATCAACTTGCGGGATTTTGATTGTAGCGAAGGGATTATAGAAATAGGCGGGGGCATAGAGAAGAAAGTAAAAAGACTATTTCGCTCTTCGCTGGCTATCCGTGCGGTTGATGCCGGCTCAACAAATGCCTGCGAACAAGAACTTACCGCGCTTGGTAATGCCTATTATGATATAGAACGGTTCGGTATTCATTTTGTAGCGTCTCCGAGGCATGCAGATATGCTGATGGTTACAGGCGCAGTTTCGAGAAACATGAAAGAAGCGTTGATAAAAACGTACGAGGCTACGCCTGACCCGAAAATCGTTGTAGCAGTTGGGGATGATGCTATTAACGGAGGGATTTTTAAAGGCTCTTATGGAGTGCTGGATGGGGTGCATAATGTTATCCCTGTGGACTTCCAAATTCAGGGAGACCCGCCATCACCAAAAACAATACTTTGCCATTTGCTTCAAATACTTGAACTCATTGAGGCTCAACCTAAAAATAAGAATCTCCAATAAATATGTTTAGTGCATTTACATCATCAATTTTTTTTCTTGCAGCGCTTACTTTGTGGATGATTGGAGCTATCGGATCTTTGGCATTCATGAAAAACGACCAACGGGCAAATTTGTGGGGAAATTTTTTTGCGATTTTTGGAGCGGTTGCGGGGTTAATTTCTTCCTTCTTGGTACTAGTTTTTGGATCTGCATTTTCTTTCAATATTCCCTCTTCTCTACATCTTTTATCACTCTCATTCAATGTAGATAAATTGTCCGGATTTTTTATATTTGCTATCTCCCTTATCTCTCTGTTTACTTCCATTTACGCATTGGGATATGTAAAACACTACTACAAGAAGTACAACATCGGGACATTGGGATTTTTTTATAACATTTTTCTAGCAGGAATGGTCATAGTATCTAGCGCCAGTAGTATTCTTTTCTTCCTTATCGTATGGGAGATAATGTCGCTGGCTTCATATTTCCTGGTTATTTTTGAACACAAGGAAAGAAGCAATATACAAGCAGGCTCTCTCTACTTCATTATGACTCATATAGGAACGGCATTTATAACATTGGCCTTTTTATTATTGTATCACGCGACAGGCACTTTAGATTTTGAAATTATAAAAAGTAACATAGGCGCTGTTAAGCCGCTCACAAAAAACATTGTTTTTATTCTGGCACTGATAGGATTTGGAACAAAAGCCGGTATCATTCCGTTTCATATCTGGTTGCCAAGCGCTCATCCGGCCGCTCCTTCTCATGTTTCCGCTCTGATGTCCGGGGTAATGATAAAAACCGGCATTTATATGCTCATTAGGATTTTTATGGACATAATGGCTGATGCCCCGCTCTGGTGGGGAGTGGTTATTTTGCTGATTGGAGCCATATCTTCACTTTTAGGAGTTTTGTACGCGCTTACTGAGCATGATATTAAAAAAGTCCTTGCATACAGCAGTATTGAAAATATTGGAATTATTCTATTAGGATTAGGAAGTTCATTGATATTCTGGTCGATGAATATGAAACCTTTCGCTATTCTCGGACTAACGGCGGCGCTTTTTCATACACTAAATCATGCGGTATTCAAATCATTGCTATTCATGGGGGCAGGAGCTGTCATTTCAGAAATGCACACCAGGAATATGGAAGAATATGGAGGTTTAATAAAATATATGCCGCAAACAGCCTTTTTCTTTCTGCTCGGATCAATGTCAATTTCTGCGCTACCCCCATTCAATGGTTTTTTCAGTGAATGGCTAATATTTCAATCTCTTTTTAAGGGAATTAGCGGATCTGATATTTCGGTGTGCTGGGCATTTATGCTTGCCGCAGGATCTCTCGCCTTTACAGGTGGGCTTGCTGCAATGTGCTTTGTAAACGTGTTCGGAGCGACGTTTTTAGCTAGGCCAAGAAGTCCAGAAGTGTACCATGCTAAAGAATCAAATGTTACGCTTCGTATTGGAATGTTTGCTCTCGCTGCCCTTACTCTGGTAATAGGAATTACCGCAGGCACTGTTACTAATATATTATCCGGCGTTGCAAATGATCTTGCAATTTTCCGGTCTTCCCCTCCGGCGTATTATTCAACACCGCTTACCGTTGGGCTTAAAAACAATTTTGCCTCAATTTCAATGCCCTTTATATTCATAAGCCTAGTACTGGTAAGCGCCATTATATTTTTTATTGTATTTTTGTTTACCCGTAAAAGAAAAATTAAATTCGGAACCACCTGGGATTGCGGAACAACTCTTAGCCCGCGAATGGAAATTACCGCTACAGGATTTGCCAACTCCATTATTGCTATTTTTCGCGGAGTTCTAAAACCGACAAAGCAAGTCAGCATTAAGTACAGGGATGAAAATATGCGGTATTTTCCAAAAACTGAAACTGTTAAGCTGGGAACAAAAGATATTTACCGCGGATATTTTTACCGGCCTTTACATATCTTTACCATAAAGGTTTCAGAGTATGTCAAAAGAATACAAAGCGGCAATATAAATATGTACATTTTATATATATTATTAACACTCATTGCTATATTATTAATCGTAGCAGTTTAAACGAAGAACGAAAAGTTAAAAATTTTAATATTGAAGGTTAACAATTCTTAATTTGTAATTGAATAGAGTCTATAGTTCAACATTATGTCAATTATTTTCATACTTCAGGTAATTCTAGTTCCGGCTATTTCACCGCTCTGTATCGGCATTGTGAAAAAAATAAAAGCAAAACTTCAAAACAGGACGGGAGCAAGCATATTTCAGCCTTATAAAGATTTATGGAAGTTGTTCCACAAAGACGAGGTAATAAGCGAAGATGCGTCCTGGATTTTCAAGTTTGCCCCGTATCTTATTTTTTCTGTTACTATAATTCTGGGTGCAAGTATTCCGCTTTTCTCCACAATCTTTTCCGACAACTTGCTGAGCGATTTGCTTGTTGTTGTCTATTTTATTGCTCTTCTCACATTTTTTCTGGCTTTAGCCGGCATAGATGTAGGAAGCGCTTTTGGGGGATTAGGTTCAAGCAGAGAGATGACTTTAGCGGCTTTGACTGAAGGTGGACTGATATTCTCTATGCTAGCCCTGGCATTCTCGGCTAAATCTACTAATTTGTTTACAATCGCCGCCACCATTTCTTCCTTGTCCTTTTTTTCTTTTGCCCCGATAATTCTTGCGTTTGGAGCATTCGTGATTACCATGCTTGCCGAGACATCCCGCTTTCCCTTTGACAATCCGGCTACTCACCTTGAATTAACAATGATCCACGAAGCAATGATTCTGGAATATTCGGGAAAAAGATTGGCGCTAATTGAATGGGCCGCCGCAAATAAGTTCCTCATATTTCTCGCGTTAGGCGCAAACTTATTCTTTCCCTGGGGGATATCATTGTCAGCAAATCTAGCGGATGTCCCGTTGGCACTGATTTTATTTCTTGTAAAAATCCTGATATTAAGCATATTCGTTGCCGTTTTGGAATCAAGCATTGCCAAGTTCCGCTTTTTTAGACTGCCGGATTTGTTGTTTACCTCATTTATTTTAAGTATTATTGCAATCTGTTTAATTATCTAAAAACTATGAACCCACTTTCTCCACAATTCTTATTTTTTCTGGAAACTGTCCTGCTTGCATCAGTTATTTTCATGCACCTTACCAGGAAAAATTTTACAGTAGTATTCCTTTACACGGTTCAGTCTTTAATAATATCAGGATCCTTATTCTATTCTTCACTTATGGAAGCTTCATTTTTGCTCATGGCTGCAGCGATAATGACTTTCTTAGTGAAAGTGATAGTCGCTCCATTTTTCTTCTACAGGCTAATACAAAAACATAGGTTACAATTTTCTGTCAGCACTTATTTAAATGGACCAATGACATTTATAGTTTTGGCTCTGCTGATAGCGTTTTCACATTCCCGATTTTTCAAGCCATTGGCTATTATTTCCCCTGCAAATGGAGACGCTTTGCTTCTCTCTATGTCTATGATTTTTATTTCTATATTTTTGACGGTCAATCGCAAGGGTGCTTTGTCGCAGATGGTTGGGATTTTATCTATGGAAAATGCTATTGTTTCTTTTGCTTATGTATCAGGGCTAGAAACAACCGCCGGAGCCCAGGTAGGCATATTGTTTATTATTTTTATTTGGATTATAATAGCAAGTGTTTTTGCTTCAATGATATATCATTATTTCGGCTCGCTTGATGTAAGTGAAATGAAACATTTAAAAGAAGAATGAGTTTATGGCTTTATTATTTATCATCATAATACCGCTTATTGCATCGTTTATGTCTTTCCTTCTGAAGAAAAGTATGAGGGGTTTGAGCTACATTGTTATTTGCGCTTACTCTCTAGAGTTGGTCGTAGTTCTGACAACAATCATATTGGTAATGGATAGGAAAATATATGCTCTCAATAATTATTTTTCTGTAGATGCGTTGGGCGCAATTTTAATGATGATATTAGCCATTGTCGGTGCCATGGCTTCGTGGTATTCTATTGGCTATATAAGAAGTGAAGTGGATAGAAAAATTATAAGAAGCCGCAAAGCTCATCAATATTTTATACTTCTGCACCTGTTCATTTTTGCAATGTTTTTTGCGATTATAACCACAAGTCCGATTCTTATGTGGATTGCTATTGAAGCAACAACTCTTTCAACCGCTTTTCTTGTGAGCTTTTATAACAAGCCATCAGCAGTTGAGGCTGCCTGGAAGTATCTGATCATCAATTCAATCGGAGTTTTGCTCGGGTTTTTCGGGACTCTGCTTTTTCTGTACCCTACTGTGCACAGTGGATTCAGGGGGTTTATGAGTTGGCAAATGCTCTTATCCCACGCTTCGGCTTTTGATCCATTTATAGTTAAAATTGCTTTTATATTTGTGCTCATTGGATATGGCACTAAAGTTGGGTTGGTTCCTATGCATCCATGGCTGCCGGATGCCCACAGTAAAGCACCCTCTCCGATAAGCAGTTTACTCTCGGGGGTTTTGCTTAATGTCGCCTTTTTTGCCATTCTGCGATTTAAATCAATTACCGATATAGCAATAGGTTCATCCTTTTCTCAAAAACTCTTAATATTCTTTGGCATATTATCTATTGTTGTAGCGGCTTTTATTATTTTTGTTCAAAAAAACTATAAAAGACTGCTGGCATACAGCAGTGTCGAACATATGGGAATTGTTGCCCTCGGTTTTGGGTTTGGAGGAATCGGATCATTTGCAGCATTGCTTCACATGATATATCACTCTCTTGCGAAATCTGCCCTTTTTCTACTGTCTGGCAATGTCTTTATTATGTACAGTTCTACTAAAATGGCTGAAGTAAGAGGTATGATTAAAACTTTACCTATAACAGGTGTTTTATTTTTTATAGGATTTCTGGCAATAATGGGGGTCCCGCCTTTCGGAATTTTTGTAACAGAATTCATAATACTGTCAGCAGGAATCGGTGAACATCCTTTCGTAACAATTATTGCAATATTTTCATTGGCGCTTGTATTTGCTGCCATTATAAAACATGTCGTTTTGATGGTTTTCGGGGATCCTGAAAATAGTCTGAAGCATGGAGAACTGAATATCTGGACTGTATTGCCGCCTATAATTCTAACTGCTATTTTAATAGCTTTTAGCTTCTTTGTTCCGTCAAGCTTACAATCTTTGTTGCAATTAGCCACAATGGGAAATTAATATTATGAAAAAGACTAACATCATAAAAACATATATTCCTGATGGGCTCGAAACTAAAATTGAAGGCAACATCATTTCCTATTGTGTTGATGTTTGCAATATTGTCCAAATCTGCAATAAATTATATTTTACGCATAACCTACAACTCAAAACAATAACTGCTGTCGATGAAAGAAATGATGGGGGATGGTTTAGGATTTTATACGTTTTTGGCGTACTAAAAGAAAATATTTTTCTTGTTCCTTATATCATTTTAGACAACAAAGAAGAGTTTCCATCCATTACAAAAGACATTCATGAAGCTTCTGGGTACGAGAGAAAAATCAAAACTTTCTTCGGTTTATCGCCTGTGGGACACCCCAGCATACAAAAAATATTGCTCCATGAAAACTGGCCAGATACGGTTTTCCCGTTGAGAAAAGATTTTAACTGGCAGACAAAGCCGGAAGAGGTGCATGAATCATACGAATCTCAGAAAGTCGAGGGGGAAGGAATTTATGAAATCCCGGTCGGCCCGGTACACGCGGGAATTATTGAGCCTGGTCATTTCAGATTCAGTGTTGCCGGAGAAAAAATCATTCTGCTCAAACCAAAGCTTGGCTATAAACACAAAGGTTCTGAAAAGCTTTTCGAGATCCTATCCATGGAAGATAAAGTGCGGCTATCAGAACGAATATCAGGTGACACTTCTTTTACTCATTCGCTGGCCTTTTGTCAGGCAATAGAAAGCCTGTCTGATATTGAAATTCCAGAAAGGGCAAAATACCTGAGAGTTATTTTTTCAGAACTGGAAAGATTGGCAAATCATATAAATGATATCGGTTTTATCATGCTTGATGCCGGGTACAATTTCGGCGGAAGCAATTGCGCGCGTCTGCGTGAAGTCGTCATGCAATGGAATGAACGGCTCACTGGCAGCCGATTTTTGCGGGGGGTAAATAATATCGGAGGGGTAACTCGAGATATTGGAAGTAAAACTGCTAGCGAACTATTGGATGCGCTTGGGAAAATACATCAGGATCTTAACGAAGTAATTGAGGTTTCTCAAAGCAGCAGTTCGCTTATTAACCGCCTTTCAGGTACAGGCAAGATTGACAGGCAAATAGCTATGGACCACGGAGTTATTGGGGTAGCCGGCAGAGCTCTCGGCCTTGTGCGCGATGCACGGATTGATTACAATTATGCGGCTTATAATAAGTTAAAATTTAATATTGCTTTAGAAAAAAACGGAGACGTGCTGGCGCGATGGAAGATACGAATCAAAGAAATTCACTCTTCAATGTTGATTCTAGAACAAGTCATCCAAGGCATACCACCAGACAAGAAATTAAAATCTGATAAAAAAGTAATATTGAAAAAAAATAGCCTAGGAATTGGAATAACAGAAGGATGGAGAGGCGACATCGTCTATCTTGTAGTTACAAATTCATCTGGACATGTGAATAGGGTAGATGTGCGCGACCCGTCATTTATCAACTGGACAATCCTGGAACATTCTATAATTAACGAGATAATACCGGACTTTCCTCTTATAAACAAGAGTTTTAACCTCTCATATTCAGGAAACGACTTATAAAAGGGAATAATTATTAATTCGTAATTATTCTATTAGCCTCATCCAGCCGTACTTATCTTTTGTTCGCCCGTACTGCAGGTCAGTAAGCTCCTTGTAAAGCTTCACTAAAAAGCCGTTTGACGCATCACTTGTAAATGTATAAACTTTATCGCACCTGTGTATTTTGTTAACAGGCGTGATAACAACAGCTGTTCCGCAAGCTCCTACTTCCGCAAAAGTGTCAATCTCAGAAAATTCCACTGGTCTTTTTTCTACTTTCATACCAATATCCGCAGCTACCTGAATTAAAGACTTATTGGTAATGCTCGGCAAAATGGAATTGGATAACGGAGTTATATAAGTGCCATCTTTAGTAATCGCAAAGAAATTACTGGAACTGAATTCATCGAAATACTTGTGTTCTTTTGGGTCAAGATATAAAACCACAGGACATCCTTTTTCTTTTGCTAATTTTCCAGCCGTCATGCTTGCAGCATAATTTCCCGCTAGCTTGTACCGGCCTGAACCGTTTGGAGCCGCTCTATCATAATCATCAAAAATCATGGCATCTACACCTATAAATCCGCTTTTGTAGTAAGGTCCGGCCGGAATAACAAGTATTATGAACTTATAGGCCTCTGCTGGAGCTATTCCAATAACTGGCCCGCTTCCAAACATAACAGGCCGTATGTATAGCGACCCATTAGCAGAGTAGGGGGGTACATATTCTATGTTGTCCTTAACTATTTTCGTGACTGCATCAATAAATTTCTCTTCAGGAAACTCTGGCATACAGGCATATTTTGCAGAAGCGTTTAGCCTTCTTGCATTCTCAATATCCCTGAAAACTCTTATTTTGTTATCTGCGCAACGATATGCTTTAAGCCCTTCAAAAGTTGCCTGCCCATAATGCAATGCCGACGCAGCGATGCTCATTGAAACAAATGGATTCCCTTCAATTATCTTTCCATCATTCCACTTCCCGTCAGTGTACTCAAATTCTATATGGCTTTTTGTTGTGATGTACGAGAACCCCAGCTTTGACCAGTCAATATCCACAGCTCCTCCATATTTTTAAATTAATTATAGCTTTCACGAAAAGATTGCAGATAATATTTTCTCTATAAATTTACTTTATAGCAAAATTTATCAAAAAAAACCGTAAGCTATAAATTAAATTTAAAATAATACTTGTTTTTCTGTACTTTTTAATCAATATTGTTGCTTAGTTATTTTTAAATTTTATTCAAATTTAGAAAGATATTTAAAACTTAGGAGAAAACTTATGAAACTAACAAAATCTTTACACTTTGTAGCACTGTGCCTGTCAATTGTAATATTGGGTGCATGCTCACTACACAATCCAGATTCTGACCAAATGGCTCCGGGCGGCGGCGCAGGATCTTCTGACATGAGCGGCATGGATCTCGCTAACGGCGGCGGCGCAGGCGGCTTTGGCAGCGGCGGCGACTCATCGTTGCTCCCTGGAAGGTCTGCTAATGCTTGGACACCAATACCTGGAGCAAAGTTAGAACCTGTATATTTTGCATTAGACAGCTCAAATATAGGCTCTCAGCAGTTCCCAAAACTCGAAAAAGCCGCTCAATATTTGAATTCCAATGCTAAAGCAGGACTGATTATCGAAGGTAACTGTGATGAAAGAGGAAGTGCTGAATACAACATTGGCCTCGGAGAAAGAAGAGCTCTTTCGGCTAGACAATACCTTGTAAATCTTGGAATACCTGAATCAAGACTCCAAACTATTAGCTATGGCGTTGAACGTCCAGCTGCCCCAGAACACAATGAATCTGCCTGGATGAAAAACAGAAGAGATGAACTTGTTCCGGCTACTATGAATTAATAAGCTCAAAAATATATTTTATTTAGAAAAGCAAGGCAGATATCCTTCTGCCTTGTTTTTTTTAATTTATATTCATTGTAAAAAAAAAATCATATACCCCCGAGCTTCGAAAGTATATGACAAAATTAAGACCTTAAACTTATTTTATTGATTTATGATTTAGTTGTCTTCTTAGCTTTTTTTTCTGCGCGTTTTTCTTTTAAGGTTTTTGTGGGTTCTTTTTTTGTGATTTTTTTGGCGTCATGATTTTTTGACATGCTTTTCTCCTTGATTTTATGTTAATAATATTGACCTTGTTCCGCTTTACGAAAAAGGCAAGGACATTAAATATACAATTATCACCTAAAATTAAAATGAATATAATACTCACAGCATAGACAAATTTTAATATAAACTTATTTATATCGCAATATTCTTTGAACTTTTTTCATAAAACTGCTATTGCATTACGATATTATTTGCTTAGAATGATCGCTACAATTATTAGTGTTTGAGGAATTAGCAACCAAAAGTATGAAGGAGAAATATGTAAAATGAAAAATAAATTATTACAGTTAATAATAGGATTTGTTGCAGGATTTTCTTTACTAACAATAACTCACGCAGTAACAGATCCAAATCAAACATTAACGGATGATGAATTGGCTAATATGTTTGATGAAAAAATGGCTAATATAACGGGTGATATAACAAATATTACTCTTGACCAGGCAAAAAATACAATAGTAAAACTACAAGATAAGCTAAAACAGGCTTATATTAATAGTCAGAATCGCTGTAAAAAATCTTCAGAAGACAAAAAAGTTCAGGCAGCATATACTAAAGGCAATAATGATATAGTAACCTGTTTATACTTCGACCCGCCACCAAGCTTTGACGATATAAAAGCCTGTTGGGCTGCTTATCCTAAGGAAGATCCAAAATTAGGAGATGCTTACAAAAGGGGCGTTGAGTACGAATATCCAAAATTTCCATGGTAGTAACAACGCAGGAAGTAGGGCATTTAGCCTTTAAAATTGGGAATAAATTTTGTCCGTGCGGGCATGTTTTTCTAATTCGCCCCACTTCATAAACATGCGAGATATTGCGTCCAAAGGTGATTTCTAATATGAAGATAGATAGCTTGCAAAGCCGGATTGACAAAATAATGCATGAGCAAAACAATCGGAGTATTTCTGAATTTGAGAGATATTCGCCGTTTGAAATGCAATATATTTTATATGATACATTTGGAGAGAAAAGTCCGATTAATTTGACTGAAGTGACCGAATCAGATTACAAAACTATTCCAATATTAAATCAAGCTAGGTTTTTGATTGAGTTATTATATAAACAGGGCGAAATAAAGCTGACACCAAAAGGATTTCTGCCAACCAAAATTGTGTCAGAGATGTATTCTCAAGGATTTCTCAAGGAAGAACTTATTGAATCCGGGATTTCAAAACTGTGTAAAGAATCTGATTCAATAACTATTACATTGACAAGGATTTTGCTTGAACTTTCAGGTATTGTAAAAAAACAGAACGGTAAGCTAAGCCTGACAAAAAACGGAAAGAAAAGCTTAGATAGCAGCCATAAAATATTATACTTAATATTGACGGCGTTCGGGACGAAATTTAACTGGGCTTTTTTCGATAGATATGGAGAAAATAACATAGGCCAACTTGGATTTGGTTTTACTTTGATTTTATTAAGCAAATACGGAAAAGATAAAAAGATTGACACATTCTATGCTGACAAGTATTTTAGAGCATTTCCAAGCCTGATAAAGAGTTTAGAAAATCCAAGGGTTGAAACTGTCGAGAGACAAGAAGCTGTCAGGTGCTATTCATTAAGGAGTTTTGATAGATTTTTAGATTATTTCGGAGTAATAAATATAGAGGAAGAAAAAAGATTGAGTTCCGATAAATACATTTCAAAAACAGAAATATTTGACAAACTGATAACATGTCGCTAATTATGTTTGGCCGTCATCCTGCCATTATGAATACCCAGGAAATGAGGATGATGAAGGATATTGTAGCTGAAGGTATGCCGTATTTTGCAAATTGCATAAAAGAAATGTTGATATTCAGATCCTTTGCTTCTTTTACTACTATTAAATTTGCTACACTGCCTATCAGTAAAAAGTTTCCCGCGAATGTGTTTGCCATGGCCAGGATATAACAATTTACTTCTTTGGTTAAGTCTATGATATGAACAAGGAACATCACAGCAGCGGAGTTATTTATCATGTTGCTCAACACTCCTGTGGTAACTGCAAGGGTATAAGAATTGTTTAAATGAATTCCTAATTTTTTCATATACTCAATCAAATTAACTCCAAACCCGCTATAACTAAAAGCTCCGACTACAACAAACAAGCCCATAAACAATATTAACAGCTGCCAATCTACAAGCTTAAGTACGTCTTTGCTTTCGAGCTTATGACTGCACAGCAATATTCCAGCGGCTACCAGAGCGACCAGGTATTTTGGAATGGGGAAAAAGAATAAAATAATAATAGCTGTTACGGCGATCAGCCCTTTAGTCATTCTCCATGGTTTTAATTGATAAAATTCTTTTTCCAGAGAGGTTTGGGGAATATTTATTTGTAAGAAAAATGATTTCTTTCCTAATATCAATATGACTATGTAGGATAGCAGCATGGATATTGTTACTGGAACAGCGGCCCACAACATATACCCACCGAAACTTAACTTTCCCAACTGCCCTATTAATACATCCTGAGCATTTCCAATAATAGTTAAAGCGCACCCTATATTGCTGGATAACGCCAGAGCGATTAAAAACGGGACGGGGTTTAGCCGTTTCTTAAGGAGAGCGATAATGATTACAGGGGCAAAAGCAAAACATACGACATCGTTATTCAGGAAAGCCGATAGTATTCCCGCCGTAAACATAAGGATAAATAAAAACAGAGTGGGGTTGTTTAAAAATCTGGAAATGAATTCTGCCATTTTGTGATAAAATCCCGCGTGCTGCAGCTGAGAGGATATTACCATAAGCGCGAAAAGCAGAAGTATTGATTCGAAATTTATTGATGATATGGCCTGATTAAGAGTAATTTCACCTAACCCCAGCATGGCTATGGCGCCGAGCAATGCTACTCCTGTGCGGTCAAGTTTTAGCCCCCTGATGCCGCCTGCCGCTATCCCCGCGTATGTTGTAATAAATATTATAAGAATAGCCAGTTTCATTATAGTTCGTTGTTCTTGAGTGATAGTTGGGCGTTGACAGTTGGTAATTGAACGGTGGATTCAAAATTTAAAATTTTCATGTGGATTACAATTTGCAGTCTGTTTTGGATTGGTGGCTTGGCGGAGGCTAGGCTTTTCCGGTACTGCCAAACCCGCCCGCGCCGCGTTTGGTTTCCGAAAGCTCATCTACTTGAATAAGATCCACCTCAGGAAGTTTGTTTATTACCATCTGAGCTATTCTGTCACCACGGTTAATGGTATAGTTTTCTTTTCCTGCATTCAACATTATTACGCATACTTCTCCCCTGTAGCCCGAATCTATTGTTCCGGGAGTATTGGTTACGGTCAATGTGTGCTTAAGAGCCAGTCCGCTCCTTGGCCTTATCTGTGCTTCATAATGAATCGGCAATTCAATAAATAGCCCCGTTGGTACGAGGTGAGATTTTCCGGGGATCAGTTCGACGCTTTGCCTTGCCATTATATCAAAAGCAGCGTCGTCATGGTGCGCTTTTTTAGGTGCAAAATCCTGACAACCTTCCATCATTTTAAACTTGACTTTGACTGTTTTTTGTTCACTCATAAGTACTCCATGTTTCTATATCTTTTAGTTGTTAAAAAATGACAATTATCAAAATTATTTTGTTAAATTTGTTATTCAAGCGGATAACGAGATAATATTTTTATTCTAAGCTGCGTGTTTGGACATTTTTTCTCAAAAGAGTCATGAATATCTTGTAATCTTAAAAATTTCTTTTAACTTAACGCCTCTTAGGCTTTATATTTTTATATACAAATATGGTGAATTCGCTGGTGTCACGGTTGAAAATTAAGAAGTTGTATTTCTAATTTTCAGTTGTTAAAATTACGTTATTACTTTAATATAGTGCTATGTAGTTTTAAGAAATTTAAAAAGGAAGAGGAGTTTTGAGATGGAGATTAGCAAGGAGAAAAGGAATGGTATTACTTGTTTAAGGATTGAAGGTAGCCTGGACGCTTCGAATTCTTCCGCAGCGGAAAAAAGCATACGTGATGCCGTGGCAGAAGAAGGTGCCAACCTGATTCTCAACCTTTCTGAGCTGCAATATATCAGCAGTGCAGGGCTGAGAGTTATTCTAGTTATAGCAAAGGATATTAAATCAAAAAATGGCAAGATTGTTCTTTGTTCAATGACTGAGAGTGTAAAAAAAGTCTTTGATATAAGTGGCTTCTCCTCCATATTCGACCTTCAGGATAATATCGAAGCCGCTCTGAGCAGATTTTAATTGATATTAGTTCCTGGTTTTATCTCCCGATTTTTGAATGTTAGGTCGATATTGGGAGTTCTTCGTCTTTCTTTACAGTCTGCCGTCTAAGGTCAGACTGTAGACTGTAGTGCTTGTTTCTTTTTTATTTAAATATTAGCAGAGCTCTCTACTCGTTCCTCCTTCTTTTTCTTATCTTTTTTTAATGATTGATAACGTATTAATTTTTTGACTGTTATGTGAAATAATAACACAAAAACAGCTAAGTCTTCAGGAAAGAGGAGAAAACTCACATAATTCCACATAAAAAAATAAAAAAATAATTTAAAAGCTGGAAAAAGGTGAAAGAGTATAGGGTATCAAGACAAAAACAACATGGTCAGTAAAATTAAGGAATAAAATGTTTTTACAACTTTTTGGTTGTCAAAGTAGTCTTGTTACTTTTATAATTACTGTTGAAGTTTGGAAAGATTAAAAAGAAGGAGGGGTTTTGAAATGGAGATTAGCAAAGAGAAAAGGAACGGTATTACTTGTTTAAAAATTGAAGGTAGCCTAGATGCTTCGAATTCTTCCGTAGCGGAAAAAAGTATACGTGATGCAATAGAAACAGAAGGCCCAAAACTGATTCTTAACTTTTCTGAGTTGCAATATATTAGCAGTGCAGGATTAAGGGTCGTTCTTGTTGTTGGAAAAGATATAAAAGCTAAAAATGGAAAGATAGTTCTTTGTTCAATGAATGAGAGTGTGAAGAATGACTTTCAAATAAGCGGTTTCACTTCCAGGTTTGATATTCAGGACAACGTTGAAGATTCTCTGAAACGGTTTTGAGTGGGGGGCGTTAGCGATTTTCCCAATTTTTTGATTGGATGGTTGATGATAGAAAAATCTTCCTTATAGTCAGTCTACTATTTATAGTCTACAGTATCTGGTACCTTTTGATTTCGGATTCGAGCATAGAATAAGCTTCTTCTCCAGTGTAGGACCTAGGCAAAAGCTTGCCTTTTTTGAATAGTACGAACTTTCCGCTTGCCCCGGCAATTCCTAAGTCTGCTTCTTTTGCTTCTCCTGGCCCATTTACGGCGCATCCCATTATAGCCAGTGTGAAAGGTTTGAATTTCAATCCTTTCAATTTCAGGCTTTCGATATAAGCTTCAAGCTTATTGACTAATCCTATGATGTCTGTAGTTGTTCTTGCGCAGGTAGGGCAGGAGATAATTTCAGGCGCAGCTTCTCTTTGTCCTACGGATTCAAGTATTGTTTGAGCAATTTTGATTTCTTCGAGTGGCGAACCGGTTACGCTTACTCTTATTGTGTCGCCTATGCCGAGCATAAGCAGTGATCCTATTCCTATTGATGATTTTATGCTGCTTCTGAAATTTGTTCCAGCTTCGGTCACCCCGAGATGCAGAGGGTAATCAGTTAATGATGCAAACTTCTTATATGCTAGAAATGTGGTGAGAACATCTGATGCTTTGAGCGAAACCTTTATATTTTTAAACGAATATTTTTCAAGTATTTCGCATTGTTTTAAAGCGCTTTTGACCAGAGATTCTGCTGTTCTTTCCGCTTTGTCGTATTTTTCTTCAGATTCTTCTTTTTTTAACTGAAATTCTCTTGCCAGGCTTCCGGTATTTGCTCCCACTCTGATTGGAATACTTGCAGCTCCGGCGGCTTCAGCAACAGCCTTTACTTTTTCTTCTGAGCCTATGTTGCCAGGGTTTATTCTTATCGCGTGTATTCCAGACTTTATTGATTCAATAGCTATTCTGTAGTCGAAATGAATGTCTCCAATAATTGGAACAGGAGTTTCGGCGATAATATTTTTAACAGCTTTTGCCGATTCAATATCGGGTAGGGCTACTCTTACAATCTGGCAGCCAAGATGATATAACTCTTTTATTTGCGTTAGGGTTGCCTTTACATTTTTTGTGTCGGTATTTGTCATGGACTGAATAGAAACGGGGTAGGGATATCCTACAGGAACATTTCCTATTTTTACAATCCTGGTTTTTCTCCTGCCATTTTGCATAAAATATTTATTTTTTGATTGTTCCTGTACTAGGCTGTGTTCCGGTAGAAGGTTTTTCTTTCTTCAGGTATTTTGTAAAATTCGTAATTCTATTAATGTCGTTGAAGGTTACAAACAGCATCAGAAATATCAGGAGAGCTACAAATGCCATGCAGATGGGTTTCATAAGTTTTGCTGGCAATGGTCGGCGTATCACCATTTCAATCAGGGAAAACAGTATATGTCCGCCGTCAAGAACCGGCAGGGGCAGGAGATTAAGAAGCGCCAAACTGAATGTTATTATTGCTATTATATTGAGGGCATGAAGTATTGATCCGTGATATACGGCTGTGCCTATTACGGTAACTATTCCTATCGGCCCGCTCATGTGTTTTGCTTTTATGTGGCTGTCTTTGGAAAATATACCTCTCAATGATTGATAGCTCATGGTTACAACATTCATAAACTGCTCCCATGGTGTCAGGTGATTGTAATAGACCATGCTTATTCCGTTCAGATAGCGCGGAATGGAGAGTTCTGGTTTGACTTTTATGTCAAAGATTTTACCGTCCCTCCTTATTGAAAGCGTTACAAGGTTTCCTTTTGAATCGCTCATGATCTTATGAATCGGCTGGTTTTCGTCTGGAGTGACTCCATTGATCTTCAACACAATGTCATTGGATTTCAACCCTGCTTTCGTGGCGGGTGAATCTGGTTTTATTTCAGTTATTTTTATCTCGTCAGATTTTGTGTCGAGAAATACGCCTATCATGTAGCTTTGAGCTTCTGTCAATTCACTGGTCTTTACATTGCCAATTGTTATTTTTTTGCCGTCTCTGATTAATGCAATATTTAGTTCTGGCGCAGAAGATGATGCAAGAAAGTAGCTTTCATGGTCCGGCGTATCTTTACCATTGATTCCTATTATGATGTCGCCGGTTTTAAGCCCGGCCTGTTCTGCAGGCGATTCCTTTTCTACAGTTATTCTCAGCGGTATTTCAGGCTTAAAAAATGGATACGGCAAACCTTCTTTTGCCATGCCGGAATTATCTGGATTTATAGCGGGTTCGTACGAGATTGTTTTTATTCCACTGTTGGTTTCTATTCCGAGCGAAACTTTTCCGATTGTGAAAACAACCTGCTGAACGACCTTGTCCCAGCTATCGTGGAACTTCTGCCCGTTTATGGAGATAATTTTGTCTCCGCCCCTTAATCCAGCATTATACTCAGGACTGTTCTCTACGACGGAAGCGACCTTGATGGAATCCATGATAGGCGTGGCTGACGGGATTCCGTAAATCCAGAGAAATGTACCCAGGACAAATCCGAAAAGAACATTGAAAAATGGACCCGCAAAAGCAACGATTATTCTGTCCAGAGGTTTTACTTTGGGCAGTTCTTTGCCTTCTTCATCCTTAACCGTTTCATTAGAATCAAGCTGCGGAATGTCTACATAACCACCAAATGGCAGACAGCCAATCCTGTAGTCAACTCCTTTATGCTTGTAAGACCAGATCTTTTTGAACCCCAATGAAAAAGCTACTATGTGAAGATTTCTCCATTTTGCGGCTAAAAAGTGCCCAAGCTCGTGAATAAATATGCAGAACCCGAAAAAAAACAGCACAAAGGCTATTACATAAATGTAAGTAAGAATAGTTAATATCATCGCATTTCCTTATAAAATAAATTAAAAATAAAACTCTGGTAAGATAGCCCGAGTTTACGCCAAATCCCTATTCTGAAAAACAAAAACAGACTTTTTTAACGGAGCAGTGTTCAGTGTAGTGTAGCACAGTCGTCTCGGCTGTGTCTTATCCTTTCTCGGGCAGGAACGTGCTAAAACGCATGACTTTTCGCCTGAGCTGCATTTGCGGTATGTACGTAATTTTACGCGACCCCTGGCTACGACATCGCGGCCTTCTTAAAACGCATGGCTAAAAATAGCGGCATGAATTTTCAGACAGCTCGGCGAGCCGTCCATACCCAAAGAGAAATATGTTATTTGGCGGAATAGGCGCCACTAATCTAGGCGTATCGTTTTTTTTGTTGCCACCTCGTTTATTACACTCAATAACTCTTTCATAGTTATTTCCCCTTTTTTAATATTATACATTGAATATTTGGCCAATTTGCTTCGGCTATTGCCATGATTCTTCGTGCTCCATCAATGTTGCGGTAGAGATTCGTTCGGAGCCAAGAAAACAGGAGGTGGAGGAATTTCTCGGTTTTCTAGTCTTATTGCATAATCAAGAACACACTTCCATCTTTTTTTTTCGACATTCATAAATCTTTAGCTCATTCTTTAGTCTATCGATGATAGTAAAATAAAGGTAATTGCAAAACTCTTTTCCGTCAAAACAGCTTGTATTTGAATTTTGTAAGAAGCTCATGGGATTAGTCATATTGTAGTTTTACTATTACTTGCATTCCATCTGAAAGAGATAATGCTTGTCTTAAATGCAGATTTGAAACTAATTCAAGCTGACTACTTATCTTAGATCCAATTCTTCGGAAAACCCAAACATCCTGATTTGTTGAATTTTCATTTGTTTGTATTTGAAGAATTGCTCTCCATATCTGAGCTGTTCCGTTTTCTGGTGTTTCTGTAGATGGGAGTATGCTATTATTCAATATTTGATTTTGAGGGATAGTGAATGCCGGACGGAAATATTTGCTGTCAAGATTTTTGACTTTTTCGGTAGGAGATAGGTGTTTAAATTCGCTTGGATATCCATCGATACGGATATTAAGTGAACCTGGACATAAAGTTTCAGGCCAATCTGGTGGTGCATTTTTCAGGCTGTTGCGACCAGGAATTTTAAGTTTAGCGTGATCGCCAACCCCTTTTTTTACTTTGCCTTGGAAAATAAGCGATTTCATGATTTTGGGAGCAGGGGAATATCCAGCTTTCGCAGTAATGCATTACCTTCCTTTACATATTTCTTTGCTTTTCCTGTGTATTTTGCCTGATCAGATTTAATACATTGTTGGACGAATTCTACTGACTGTATAATAAGTGGAATAACTAGTTTTTTAGTTTCTTTATCATTTTTAAAAGGAGATGGTTTACTCGCTACTATATGTCCGGCACATTTACTGATGCGATCTTTCATTTCTTTATCTAGTTTTGCCTCGATTTTTGGTGCCCAACCAGATAGATTAAAATCTGAAACATGGATGTCGTCATCATGTGTATGGTTTGTTCCAAACAAAAATTCATCAAAATTTCGAGCCATCATAATGGCAGTAAATTTTACTATTTCTTTTTCTGTGAAATCAAGCTCTTTGTTTTCTAAGGATGTTATGGATCTAGCTGCTAATAAGATGTTATATACAACTCGTCTGAGAGGATAGTTTTTTTCTGGTGAAGTTGCTGGTCTTCCTTTATTCATGTTGTTCCTCCATTTACTTTTTGATAAAATGTTTGCTTATGCAAGCACATTAGTCAGTATATTTTATTCTTTTAACTTTTTCAATAGGAAGAGGTTGGTGGATGGGGTGCTAACACCCAACACCCAACACTTAAAACTTAACACCTGACTTTAACACTACTTCAAAAAGGCTTGTTTGAGCATGCCTTGATTGTTGAAGGAGATTTTTCTCAGGATGAAAAGGTTTATGGTTGAAGCTGAAACCATAGCAGAGAGGATGCAGATCATTATTGCTATTTGGTAGGCAATAGCTGTCATAGGAATGGCGCCTCCGAGCATTTGGCCCGTCATCATGCCTGGCAGAGAGACTATTCCCATTGTTGCTATACTTGATAACTGAGGTGAAATACTGGTTGTTAGAGCGGTTTTTATATATGGGAGTGTGGCTTCGTTCAAATCAGCTCCGAGCATTTGAAGGGCTATGAATTCTTTTTCATTTTTTTTGATTCCGGAGAAAAACCGTTCAAGCGAAATTATATTACTATTCATGCAGTTGCCCAGGATCATTCCGAATATGGGAATGGTATATCGTGCGTCATAAAATGGAGCAGGCGAAATTATACCCCAGACGAATATTGCCATTATGGACACAGATGCGGCTGAAATTCCGATCAGAGTCCATGGGAAGAGGGCTTTCACAGGTAGCTTGCTTTGTTTCAGAAGTGAAAAATTTGCCACAAGTATCATGAAAGATATCCAGAGCATATTAACGATAAAAGAATTAATTTGAAATATAAATTTCAAATAAAGTCCGATAAGGAAAAGCTGGACTGACATTCTGGAAACGCTTATTATGATATTTTTCACCAATCCTAGTTTTAGGTAAAAAGATATGAATATCGGGATGAGGATGATCAGATAGATAATTAAGATGTCCGTTAATGTCAGATTTATAGTTCCCATAGTGTCATACTCTCATTAACTTTCCATTTTCTATTTTGTATACTGACTGCTGCTTTTCTATCCAGAAAGGATCATGGGATACAGATAGAACTGTTAAGTCTGGCAGCCCTAAAAAATCTCGTACTATTGAAGCGTTGCCTGTGTCA
>JAJXWI010000120.1 GCA_021781705.1 bacterium
AATCCTGCCGAATATTATAAAAAAATATGGCAACAGCGTTCTGCTTGTTACAGGCGAAAGGTCGCTTCAGGATTCCGGCCTTCTTTCTTCAATAACATCAGAAATTGAAAAGCAAGGTATCAGCTTATATCATGCAACCGTTTCAGGAGAACCTACGCCTGAACTGATAGATAGCGTAGTTTCGGATTATAAAAACAAGAATCTATCCTGCGTTTGTTCCATTGGCGGAGGCAGCGCCATAGATACGGGTAAAGCCGTTGCCGCAATGTTAAAAGAAGAAGTTTCAGTCATAAACTTTCTGGAAGGTGTAGGTGATAAAAATCCTTCAGGAAAAACTCTGCCTTTCATAGCAGTTCCGACAACTGCTGGAACATGCAGCGAAGCCACTAAAAATGCGGTTATTTCAAGAGTGAAAAAAAACGGGTTCAAAAAATCTCTCAGACATGACAATTACGTTCCTGAAGTTGCAATAATAGATCCGGTTCTTACGCTCTCCTGCAGCAGAAGCGTTTCGGCAGCCAGCGGGCTTGACGCACTGAGTCAAATCATGGAGGGTTATGTTTCAACGAAAGCTACTCCGTTTACAGACGCTCTGGCGATAGATGCTGTTGGAAAAATTCTCAAAGCCCTGCCGCTTGTATGTACGACTAGACCCGAAGATATAAACCTCAGGGAAGACCTGTCTTACGCGGCTTTCATATCCGGCATCGCGCTTGCGCACGCCGGACTGGCCACGCCTCATGGTTTGGCATCGGAAATAGGAGCTATAGTGAATGCTCCTCACGGTCTCATCTGCGGAAACTTAATAGCGCCATGGGTTGAAAAAACCATAAATAAACTGTTAGTTGCAAACAATCAAGAAGGATTGAATAAGTTTCTTAACATAGCCAGGATCATCTGTGGCGAAACAGAAAAAAACAAAGAAACGCTTTTAAATAAGTTTATCAAAGAACTCTATCTGCTAGCAAAAACCCTCGAACTGCCATCTCTGAAAAAATACGAATTTACCGAAAATGAGCTTAAGCATATCGCAGAAGTATCAGGAGACAAAAACAATCCTGTTGCGTTCACAACAGAAGAGCGCCTCCAAATCTTAAAAATCACATTAAAATAATTGATTGTTGGCAGCTGTTAAGTCCTGAAAAAATGACAGGTTGCCTGCCCGCTTTTTCCGCCGCTCCGACGAACTGTATGGCTCATTCTCACGGCGGGCGTACAGGCTACGCTTACAAAAATACCCTTGCCGGTTTTATTTCCTGTCCCTGACAAAGGGTCCCACTTCAGTTTAAAGGAACCAGAAAGGGAGGAAATGATTCTTCAATTTTATTTATACTTTACCTTGCTTCTCTTTTGCGGTCTTGCAATGTTATCAGCATTTTTTAAGCAGCTATTCTGTGAAAATTGTTCTCTTTTATTCAAAATAAACTATTTGTATGACATAACCTCACATTTTATCTATTAAGCTAATGTGAGTTTTTTAGAGATTTCAGCGACATGCTTCCCTTGGAACCTTGCTATCGCTAATTCATTATCACTTGCGAAGCGGGAATGATCTCCGGAACAAATAGTTGTTGCTCCATACGGAGTACCACCTGTAATTTCTTTCATGTCCAATAATCCCTGCTGGGAATATGGAACGCCTACAACAATCATTCCATGGTGCAATAGAGTAGTATGAAAACTAGTAATAGTAGTTTCCTGTCCCCCATGCTGAGAAGCAGTACTGACAAAAACGCTTCCTATTTTTCCGATAAGGTCGCCTTTTAACCATAACTGGGAAGTTTGATCGAGAAAATTTCTCATTTGAGAGCACATATTTCCAAATCTTGTCGGTGTTCCAAATATAACAGCATCAGCATCGGCAAGCATTTGCGGTTGTATAAATGGGACATGAGTGAATTTTTGCCGTGCAGCTTTAGCCCCGCTTTTTTCCAACATATCATCAGGAACAAGTTCAGCTACCTGAAATAAAGAAACTTCTGTGCCGGAAACTTCGCGAGCCCCTTCAACCACAGCTTCTGACAGACGATAGACATGTCCGAACATGCTATAAAATACCACATACACTTTTGCCATAATTTTTCCTTTTTGTTGTTAATTGCCTCTTATTCTAAAAAATATTATACAAAATGAAGTTTTAGTTTTTCCCATATTTTTTCCATCGCTCTGGCCGCAGTTAACGGTAAATAGTAGTTGACCATTCCGGAAAAATTTGACTCTGCCGGATTTATCTCCACGGTCTTCCGCCCCTGATGAATTGCATCGTAAACCGGCCCGGTAATATATTGAAACATCCCTGACGTTCCAATGCTAATAATCAGCTCAGGGTTGCTGCTAAGAACCTTATAATATTGAGCCAGACATTCTTCGGGTAGCATTTCTCCAAACAATACAACATTGGGACGAACTATTCCTGTACATTTAGCACATTTCGGCGGAAGCTCAGGTTTTTGCCCCGAAACAGGGAATAGCGCATCTATATCCGGCTTGTATCCGCACTGCGTGCAGTACAAGTCAAAAGCATTCCCATGTATCTCAATCAGGTTTTTATTGCCAGCAGCCCTATGCAGCCCGTCAATATTTTGTGTCAACACCCATGAATCAGGCTTAATTTCTTGTATCAAAGAAATGATCTTGTGCGCACTGTTAGGCTTTGCTTTTAAACAGGCAGAACCGATTTGCCAGAGGTACTTCCACGTAATGTCGGGACGCTTCGACATCACATTCGAACTCAATGCCTCTTCAATAGTAAATCCTTCTTCTGTAACACTTCCGTTATAGAGTCCGCCAAGCCCTCTATAAGTCGGAAGTCCTGAATCAGCAGAGATTCCTGCGCCGGTAATAAAAAGAATTGAATCTGCGCCAGCTATCAAGTTTGCAACTTCTGAAATTTCTGTAGAAATATCATTTTCCATAGGATATTCCCCTGTTAATTAAGACTATAATGAATTATAGTAAGTTCTCTTGTTTTTACTGTAGCTGAGTTTATTAAAAATTCCATTAGTAAAAAATTACACAATATACTAATGAAGAGAAGCTTTTATAGACTTGAGCGTATAGTAAGAGCAAATCATGAATTTATTAAAAAGAAGAAAGAGAATTTTTACGTTTATGGAATTTGTCGGCTATCTTGCGTCTTTTATAGTTCTATTGTCCTTTCTGACATCTTCTGTCATAAGGCTTCGAGTGACTAACTTCATAGGATGTACACTATTTGCAATTTACGGTGCTTTCATAACTGCTTATCCTGTCGCAATTATAAATGGCATTATTGCGGGTGTTCAGGTTGTCTTCGTATTCAGAATGTTGAAACAAAAAGCCGACTATAGAATAGTTAAATGCCTCATTTCAGATAACTTTTTGCAGGATTTTATAAATGTGCACACCAATGACATAAAAAAATTCCTGCCCCACTTCAACTTTTCTTGCATGCCAGATGATGCGATTTGTTATTTCTGTATGGTAAATGAAGAGCTTGCCGGACTCTGGATTGGGATACAAAACGAATCAACGCTCAATGTGGTTTTAGACTATGTAAAACCCAAGTTTCGCGATTGTCGCATGGGAAAATACATTTACAGGGAAAACACGAACATGTTCCGCAATGATGGAATCAATTTATTTGAAACTAACAGCGTTTCCGATGTATATACTGCATATCTTCTAAAAGTAGGGTTTGAAAAAACTTCCGTTGCTGGAAAATATATTCTTAGAGTACCATAAAAAGAGATTTATGAAAAATATTATTTTAAACTCAGCAGTCGAAAAAGAAATTCAAAAGGTTTCCAAAACTGCAAAATTGATATGGGAAAAAGGCTGGGCGGAAAGAAATGGCGGAAACATTTCCATAAACCTGACAAACATGGCCGGAAATATTTCTACAGATTATAGCAAACACCAATATATAAATGTCTCACATTATCCTAAAGATCTTTCCAAAAAGGTGTTTTTTGTTACAGGCACAGGTGAAAGAATCAGGGATCTGAAAAAACCAGAGGAAGCATCGTGCATAATTCAGTTTGATACAGAAGTTAATGGATACCACATATTATGGGGCGGTGTCGGCAAGAAAAATATTCGCCCGACAAGCGAATTGATTTCACATGCAAAAATTCAACTTGACCTGGAAAAATCCCCAAGAAAGTACACGACTGTTCTTCATTCACACCCGACTGAGATGATTTGCCTTTCACACCATCCCACACTCAGTAAAAACGAGGAAGCATTCAATAACACTATCTGGAGCATGTTGCCCGAGGTCAGAATATTCGTCCCAAGAGGCGTAACATTGCTGCCATATGCCCTGCCGGGGTCTGAAACTCTCGCAAATATGACCGTAGAAGGCTTAAGAAATCGTGATGTCGCCGTTTGGCTAAAACATGGTGCGCTTGCCGCCGGAAAAGATATAATGGAAGCTTTTGATTTTCTGGATGTCGCAAATAAAGGATGTAATATCTACATGAAGTGTCTTGCCAGCGGATTTACACCAACAGGAATGACAAAGAGCGAAATGGAAGAGCTTGTAAAAGCATTCAAGATAAACTAAAGATCTCCATTTATATAAAAAATATTTAA
>JAJXWI010000003.1 GCA_021781705.1 bacterium
CTCTGACAAACATTTTATCTTCCTTTTGCTTTGCCATTAATCTATCAGATACTAACAAGCAATGCAATATTTAATAAAAAGAAAGTATAATAATTGCGACTAGCTAGGCACTACAAGAGAGCTTTTCACAAGCTTGAGCTTGGATTTCTTTAATTTTGCCGTTTTCCCGCCGAAGTCGGGAAGGCACTCCTGAAGCTAAAAAAATTATTGCCTTTCTCCAGAAAGAAATGGGTGTTAAGAAAATCCGGTTTCCCGAAACCTCTGCTATAGGAATTAAACCGGTGTCTAGAGAGGGGACTGAACGCCTGGTCAGGGCTGCAATGAATTACGCGATTACACACAAACGCAGAAATGTAACACTCGTACACAAAGGCAATATAATGAAATTTACGGAAGGTGCGTTCAGAGATTGGGAATATGCCCTCGTAAGAAAAGAGTTTTCAGAACATGCTGTTTGTGCTCCCGACTGTAATGAGAAAGCGCCTGCCGGGAAAATGCTGGTAAAAGAGTGTATCTGCGATGCTTTCCTTCAAGATATATTGATTTGTCCCGAAGAATATGATGTAATAGCGACATTGAATCTTAATGGAGATTATGTTTCCGACGCATTGACAGCTTGCGTGGGCGGAATAGGCATAGCTCCTGGAGCTAATATAAACTATGGACACTGGCGCTGCTATTTTCGAGGCCACACATGGAACAGCGCCAAAACTAGCCGGACAGGATAAAGCTAACCCTTGCTCTCTTGCCCTATCGGGAGAAATGTTGCTTCGCTACATAGGGTGGGATGAAGCTGCGAACATTCTTGTAAATGGTATAGAAAAATGTATCTCGTCCAAGAAAGTTACCTATGACTTTTCAAGATTGATGGATGGATCTACTGAACTTTCTTGTTCAAACTTTGCAAAAGCTGTAACGAAATCTATGTAAAATAAATATACAGGCTATAGACTGAAGATCACGAACAGTAATTATACCAGTAGTGTTCTTTCTATCAATTTATTCCTTCTTCGTTATATCTTTCTATTGCTTTTATACGGACATGGAGAATATAATGGTATCAGAGGTAAAGTAGTTGAAGTGAAGAAATATTGGTTATGATTTATCTAAAATGTCACGAAGCCAATCATGATCGTATTAATGAAGGGGAGAATATCGCTATGAAAAAGAAAATTACAATCAACAAAGTAAAGTCGTTCGGCACTTGCGCGAAAATAGTTGCTGCTTTTTTTGCTCTTGTATTAATCTGTAATGTTAGTACGGCACAGCCATGGCTTCAGGTCAATTTTTATAATGACAACGATCAACCTGTAACTATAGATTGGCCGGGTCATTCGCTTGGTCTGGAGAAAGGTTACAATTATCTAACTGCCTCGACATGCGATGACATCGAATACGATGTATACTACAAAGACGCTTCCGGTCATTCAACAAAAATTTTCTGGGTTACGTATAAAAGAGGGAATTTTTCTGACCAGGGGGACATAGACTTTTTTTGCGATGAGGCGTGGGCAAGTGCAATAACAGTATATGATAATGAGAATAAGTTTGCTTGGGGCGGATCTGATCATATATACTGCAATAGTCTAGATCCGGGTAACTATCTTTTCAATGTGAATATAGAAAACCAGCAACAATAGCAGAGAATCTAAGGCGGAATGAACTTACAATAAGGATAAAAAGGTACAAAGATAAGAGTGTTTAATCTGAAAACACTCTTTTTTTATTGGAAAAGCGCGCATGAAGGTAATACAGAGTCATTCATAAGTTTTTGCGCCAATTAATTGATAATGTTTCAAAGTTTGCGAAAAGAGATAATTTACATATCCTCGGATTGCATGAATTGACACGAAAAGAGAAGAAAATTGAGCACAATTTCATCCATGGAAGAAAGGTATGAGATAATCGAAATACGTATTTGGAGAAACTCGAACTGCTTGTTAATTTCGGCTTGCTAAAATTAGAGGGTTTACAGAATTTTGTGTAAATGGTCATAGTCAGATAAAATAAAAAGAAACCCTAAATTTAAGAAAAAAAGACTATAACAACGAAAATAAATGATTCGTTTATCGACAAATTGGTAAAGAACTGCAAGACTGCGGATGATGTGGTCGGCAGCAATGGGATTGTGAAAGAATTAACCAAACGGCTTCTTGAGCGGATACTTGATGCTGAATTAACAATGCATCTCAAGTATGATAAATATCAGGTTTCCAAAGAGAACGAGGATAATAGTCGGAACGGATATAGTTCAAAAACAGTGTTAACCGGAGAAGAAGAGATTGATCTAAAAATACCTCGGGATCGCAGGGGAGAATTTACCCCGCAGGTTGTGTCTAAGCACAAGAGAAGATTTGGTGGATCTGACAGCAAAATAATATCCATGTTTGCCAGAGGAATGAGCCTTAATGACATCAAAGAGCATCTGAAAGAAACACGCGGAGTTGATGTATCTCCAACGCTCATATCTACCGTTACAGATGCAGTGATTGAAGATGTTCGTGAATCGCAGAATAGAGCTTTGGATCAGATTTATCCTGTAGTTTTTTTTGATGCAATTATGGTCAAGAGCCGTGAAAATGGTCAAACAGAAAACAAGGCGGTCTATCTTGCTCTTGGAATAAATATGGAAGGACGAAAGAGCTGCTTGGAATGTGGATAACAGACACGGAAGGAGCAAAATTCTGGCTAAATGTAATAACAGAAATAAAGAATCGTAGAGTTAACAACATCATTATAGCCTGTATAGATGGGCTTAAGAGTTTTCATGAAGCAATAAGCACATTTTTTCCTAAGAGTGATCAACTGTGCATGGTACATGTGATCAGGAATTCACTGAAATATGTACCATACAAACCCGACTTCGGCGGGAAATATTTTATATCTAAAAGGTTGTAGTCACCAAAAAAATAATCTCTAGCCTCAAAAACGTCTCATAAACGCTAAAGCCTGGCTAGGAAATACCCCCCAGACACGGGATACCCCCATATTGTATTTTTCCAAGGTAGGGATACCTCGCCGAGGGCGCCGCGTTTTCTTATGGTAGGGCAATTCCTTTAGCCATGCGTTTTAGCAAGGCGCCGTAAAGTGCCGCAATGCTGCATATACTATCTTTACTATAATTCAGACCGTTGTTGGTTGCACTCCACTCTTAAATGTAGCTTATAATTTCCGATTTAACCCAAGTTTGGAGCTTATCAATATTGCCCAGTCGCGTTGTTCCTCTGACTTCATTACATGGTTTATTGCAAAATAGATAATGCAAAAAATCGTGACCCCTAGGCAAAGTGATACAGAACCTTTCCAGTCTATTAGATTTATGAAAGAAATCATATTGATAAGATTGCCTGCATAAATTGAAGTCAATACGGCAATCAAAGAAGAAAAACTTATTTTACAAAGACAGAGAAAAACTTCATTGTTGCCTGCCAATACAGTATGACGTTTTTTGAAAATATAAGTAAGTACAAGACAGTTAACTATCGACGATATTACAGTTCCGAGAGCTATTCCTCCCTGCTTTAAATGAAACATCAGTATAAGATTGATGATGAAATTCAGCAGGATGCACCATAGAGCTACTTTGACAGGTGTTTTTGTGTCTTTTTGGGCGTAAAAAGCTGAAGAAATTATCTTCATAGCGCAAAATGAGGGAATTCCGAAACAGTAGAACAGCATTGCCCAGGCGGTTTCATCAATGGACTTTTCTCCGAATCTGTTGCCTCCGTAAACTACGTTAAGTATCGGGTACCTGTAAAATATGAAAATCACTGCCATTGGCACCGAAATATATATTACTTGCCTCAGCCCATATCTTAAATCTTTTATAACGTGTGAAATTTTATTTTCGGCCATATGCTTAGTCATGGAAACTAGGCACACATTACCGAGAGAAACAGCAAAAAGTCCTATTGGCAGAAAAACAACTCTCTCTGTGAAGTAAAGGGCTGGCGCTGCAAAACTACTGATGTACAATGCCATGAGGCTATCCATTAGTGAACTAACCTGAGCTGCCGCTGCCCCAAAAAAACGAGGGATAGCTAACATAAAAAACTCTTTTACTATTGGTGTTTTCCATCCGCCCGGCCTAAAGGTTGTAGGGAAAGCATCTTCTTTTTTCAGGAGATATAAGAGCCAGCCTAGCTGTAATACCCCGGAAATTAACGATGCCCAGCTCATTTTTATGATTAATGCTTCTGGTGTTTGGTAGTAAAAAATCAATATGGAAAGTATAATTGCAACATTTAGCAGTACAGATGTCAGCATAGGCAGAAAATACTTATCGAATAGGTTTAGAACGCTGGAACAAATGCTCGTGAGACATACAAAGAAAGTATAAGGCATAAGAATCGGCATAAGCGCAAGCGCAGCGCTAACACGATAAATAGGAAAAACAGGAATAAGAAGTATGCATATCGCTGAGACAAGAATACTGATTATCCCAAGTATTATGGCAAGCGTGGCAAGCATTATACCTAAATCCCGCCTGAATTTCTCTTTCCCCTCAGTATGAATTGTTTGCCCGAGCAAGGGGATTAGGGCTTGTGTTGCTGCTCCTTCTCCTAGCAATCCTCTGAAGGTGTTGGGAATCCTGAATGCAAGGACCCATGCGCTCATTACAGAGCCTCCTCCCAGAAATCTTGCTATAAGCATGTCCCTGACCAGTCCGGTTAAACGGCTTATCAATACTGCAGACATCCCTAATGTTCCCTTAGCTATAATTTTTCTTGACATTTAACTCCTCTGGAACTGGCGCGAAAAGTGGTTCGTCCCAGCTATAATTGTTTGATACTTAGATTCATACTATAACACTCAAAATTCTGATTTAAAATAAGGCTGCAACCTATTTATATACAATTGCAAGGCTTGCTGCAGAAAAAGGAGTCTTTGAATAAAATTTCTGCTAATTTATGAAACGTACTAAAAATTTGTATGTATGCCTATTACAATAACAGCGTAGTAAAAAAGATAGAAAAACAAAAAACAAGGAGAATGGGAGTTTATGGTCCCCACTAAAGTTTTCTTCACTAAAGGCGTAGGAGTTCATAAAGACAGGCTGGCAAGTTTTGAGCTTGCTCTCAGAAAAGCTGGTATAGAAAAGTGCAATCTAGTTTATGTGTCGAGCATTTTTCCGCCGCACTGCAAAATAGCGCCAAGATCTTATGGTATAAAACTTCTCAAGCCGGGGCAGATTACGTTTTGCGTAATGGCCAGAAATGAAACTAATGAGCCTAACAGATTAGTATCTTCTGCCATAGGGTTGGCAGTACCTGTTAACAGGGATTCTTATGGATATTTGTCAGAGCACCACGCATTTGGTGAAACAGATGAAATATCAGGAGCGTATGCGGAAGATCTAGCGGCAACTATGCTAGCTACTACCCTGGGGATAGATTTTGACCCTAAAGTAGCATGGACAGAAAGAGAACAGATATACAAGGCCTCAGGGAAAATTTTTGAAAGTACAAAAAAAGTCCAGTCTGCAATCGGCAATAAGGACGGATTGTGGACAACAACAATAGCTGTTGCTGTATTTATTGAATAGAATTTCTCAGGAGATTTAAAACATGGCAAGATATGGCAACTTCCCTGAAACTTTCACACAATACGACAATTCGAAAATAGTTATTCTTCCAGTCCCGTACGATGGAACGAGTACTTGGGGGAAGGGCGCAGACAAAGGGCCTGAGGCGCTTCTTGATGCATCGCATTATCTTGAAAATTATGACATTGAAACTAATTCAGAGCCTTATAATTTAGGAATTCATGTAACTTCTCCTGTAACTGAATCCTTAAGTCCAGATGCGATGGTTGCCGCCGTTAAAACAAGAGTTTCTGAACTTATTAGAGATAGCAAGATGGTTGCGATGATAGGCGGAGAACACTCCGTAACTATTGGCTCAGTTCAGGCTCATTGTGAACATTATCCTAATATGTCAGTAATTCAGCTTGATGCGCATGGAGATTTGCAGGAAGTCTATCACGATTCGAAATATAATCATGGATGCGTAATGGCTCGGGTAAAAGAAGTTTGCCCTTTTGTTCAAGTCGGAATAAGGAGCATGGATGTGGCGGAAGAGAAAAATATGTCCAGAGAGAGGGTTTTCTTCGCTGAGAATATTTATGACCATGATAGGTGGATAAATAAAGCAGTATCTTTGCTCTCCGATAATGTTTATATTACTATAGATTTGGATGTTTTTGAGCTTGGCTCAATGATGTCAACAGGGACGCCTGAGCCTGGAGGGCTGGGATGGTATCAGATTCTTCATTTGCTGAAAAAAATCGTAAACAAGAAAAATGTGGTGGGTTTTGACATAGTAGAACTTTGTCCCAAAGAATTTTACAGGGCGCCTGATTTTCTTGCAGCAAAACTGTTATATAAGATTCTGGCATACATTTATACCAAAAAATAAGTACGGATAATTTTTAGTTCGTAGAGCATTTGGGCAGAAATGGAATTTGCAATAATTTTTTCACGCTGTATTTTCTCTCCTCTTTTTTGCGCGGGTGGCGGAATTGGCAGACGCGCCAGATTTAGGATCTGGTGCCTTACGGCTTGGGGGTTCGAGTCCCCCCTCGCGCACCATGTTAATCAAAACGCGGGTGTTTTCTTGTTCCACAGTCGAAAAGGGACAAAATAGACATTTTATTTTTCCGTAGTCGTTGGCTTTTTTTAAAAAACTTCTATAATGGGATTGCGGAAATATTAATAAAAGCAAATAAGACTAGAATTAAAAAATTAAAGCTATGACTTTTACCATTAAAAACAAAATCAAGAGACCGGTAAATATCCTGATCAACGATGGGTGCAAAGAAGAAATATCGCATATAATCTTTTTAGACACATTGCCCGAAACCGAAGAGGCCGAGTCCATAAAGGATTACCTGGAAAGAAATATAGACTTGTTTGTTCCTTCATTGATGTACCAAACTGAAACTACCACGGTTTTTAGAGCTCTGAAGGTAAGCAGTATATGCTATATAAAGGATCTTTATCCGATAGAAAAAATAATTGAAATAAAAAAAGAAATATCTTTTGTTTTTTCAAATGGCACCAAACTTAATGTCGCTATTGATAAAGAGTCGGACAAAGACCAAAACAGGGTAATAGATTATTTAAACCGTCCAGAAAGGTTTATAGAACTCGTAAGCAGCAGATCGTCAATATTTATCAATAAAGATCTGGTCTCTGATGTAACAGAAATTGAATAGGGAAGAAACCCCATATTTTCAATAATCTAAAGCATTTGAGAAATCATTTTTTCGAGTTTAATTGTATCTACGGTAAAACTTCTAATTCCTTCTGCAAGCTTTTCGGTTGCCATAGCGTCTTCGTTGTGCATCCACCGGAATGTTTTCTCATCAAGAGTTATCTTATTCATGACTTCTGCCATTGTTTCAGACTTATTCAGCTTTCGATCCATTTTTTCAGTTTCAGCAGATTTAAGCTCATTCAAAAGCTCGGGAGATATTGTAAGATAATCGCATCCGGCTAATTCTGTAATCTGATCTACATTTCTGAAACTCGCACCCATCACTATAGTTTTATAGCCATTTTTCTTGTAGTAATTATAAATTTTCTTGACAGATAGCACTCCGGGATCCATGGAAGGCGCATACTCTTCCATAACACTATTTTTCTTGTACCAGTCCAATATCCTACCTACATATGGAGAAATCAGCGTTACCCCGGCGTCCGCGCATTGAATAGCCTGAGCAAAACTAAAAAGCAGTGTCAAATTGCAATGTATATTCTCTTTTTCCAGCTGCCTTGCGGCCCTGATGCCTTCCCATGTCGCAGCTATTTTTATAAGAATTCTTTCTCTGTTTATCCCAAGATCCCTGTACATGTCAATAATTTCACGCGCTTTTTTCACGGTGCTTTCCGTGTCAAATGACAATCTCGCATCAACCTCGCTGGAAACTCGACCCGGAATAATCTTAAGGATCTCTCTCCCGAAATTAACGGCAACCCTAGTTATTGCACTGTCCAAAATTTTGTCTTTTCCCGAACATTTGGATTTAGCGTAATCAACGGCACCTCTAATCAATCCTCGGTATACTTCATTTTGGGATGATTTTAAAATCAATGAAGGATTTGTGGTGGCATCGGTAGGAGCAAATTTCGCAATTGAGTTAATGTCTCCGGTGTCCGCAACAACAACAGTCATTTCTCTGAGAAAATCAAGCTTGTTCATAAAACCTTACCCCTGTTTCCTAGTTTATATTTATGATCGTAAAAAATGTACAACAAATCATTACAGTAAACAAATTCTTCCACCATTTTTTATCTAATCGTATTCACTTTTCAGATTAATGCAATAGAATTAGAAAAGTAACTAAAAACAAGGACACTCTTGCAATGAAAAAATTATTGATATTATTTGTGCTGGCAGGAATAGCCATCGGTGGATTTTATTTATACAATTCGTATAAAGCTGGGAAATTTTTAACGTCCGGTCCGTTTTCTTCTTCCACAGAGCTGAGAGATAAAGCGCTTGCCAGATTAAATGTAACCCTCAGCGATGATCAATATAATCAGGCATTCTATATTACTGCTGATTGGGAATGCGAACTTGGCAATCCCCCTAATTCTTCAGTTCAAATGGATATAGTGATAACAGAATCAGAGGATGCAAGAGACAAAATAGTCATAAGCTCGACCTCTATGAAGGGGCTTAGCAGTCAAGGAGCCGGCGCAGGTTCTCTGGCCTGTCATATCTACAGAAAAGAAATTACACGCAGCCATCCATATATGTGGGCAAAAATAACTTGTACAGTTAATGGGCAAAAACAAAAATCTATAGTAAAACCTTTCGGAAAATTCAAATAACAAAAGAATGTATCACGGGAAAAATAAATATGTTTGGGATTAGATAAAAGACTTTTCGTGTCCTATTATAACCATGGTCTGGTCATCAGACTGCTCTTTATTTTCTGAAAATTCGTCTACGGCTCTTAATATTTTATCAGTACTTTTGCTAGGGGAATTTTTTTTGCAACACGATTCATAAAATATCGTCTGCAGATTATCGATTCCGAATTCATCGCCTCTGTTATTTAGTGATTCTATTATGCCGTCAGAAAACATCAATACCGTGTAATATGGTTTAAAACAAAATGAGATTGAATCAAAATTCCCAGTAAGTTCATTCGGGAGTAATCCAAGCGCAGTACCATGCGGCCTTAGTTTTCTTATTTTTTTCTTGGAAGAGTATACCATCAATTCAGTATGTCCGGCTCTGGCAAATTCCACGCTTTCCTCCTGCCTGTCTAACAAGCAGCAGGCAATAGTTGCATACCTGCCTTCATTTGTGTCTCTGTAGAGATTGGAATTCAGATCAGACATTAAACTGCTCAAGCTTGTAAATCGCTCAGAATTTGCCCTAATAAAACTTCTGGCCATTGTCATTATCATGCACGCAGGAATCCCTTTTCCGCTGGCATCTCCAAGTACCACTAATAATCTGTTTTCATCTATTTTTACAAAATCGTAAAAGTCTCCATTCACTTCTTTTGCGGATCTCGTGAAAGCGTGTATTTCAAAAGGCTTCCAGACCGGAAACTCTCTGGGAATCAAAGATGCTTGTAATAATCTTGCAAACTCAATTTCCTGATTAAGTCTGTCCTGCTTTGCTGCGACTGAAAAAGTTTGTATTATCTGATGTATTACCGAAACTAATTTTGAAACTGCATCAAACATGGCAAATTGCTGTTCCGTAAATAGCGAAGTTGCTTTATTGTTTATTGCGCAAACAACCCCCACTACCTGTTCGTTTATAATCATGGGGACTACCATGAGGGAGGATACGGCAGTTAATGATTCTTCCGAAGAAAGAAGTGCTGCCTCTTTGGATCCTAACAATACAGCTTTTTTACTCAGGCCTACTTCTCCTATGATACCTTCTCCCAATTCTATTTTTTCTTGTTTTAGTACATCTGTCAGAAACCTAGGTTTACTGAGAATGAAATCTCTTGAGATGTTCAAGGGGGTGAAAGCTTCAGAGTATCCTACAGGTATAAAATATTTATTTTCATGTAGATTGTAAATACACACGCTCTCTGCATCTATAAGAGCTGCTATTTTCTCTGCTATGGATGTGTATACATTTTCACTTGTAGAATAACTGCATAATTTCTCCGAAAAAAAGTTTACAAAACTACCTATTTCCGTATTTTTTCTAAGGCTGGATACAAGCTTTGTTTCAAGCAGAATAACTTTTTTCCTATAAGACAAAATCAAAGCGCCGGCAATGATCAAGGCTATCGTTACCAGACCGCTTAAGGCCAAGATTACAAATATCTCTAATGGAGACATATTATTCTCATTACTTTCGTTAGTAAATTAATGCGGTATGCGCTGCTACTTTCTAATTAACACTTATCTTAATATTATTTGTATCCAAATAAAAAGTAAACACTTTTCATAATTTTATGGAATTATATCTTGGCATGACAAAAGGTCTCAATCTAGGGAAAAAAGCGTCTTGATATTATTTTCCACCTGATTTCCGTATTATTTTTTTTACAAAACCATGCTTCTGATTTAGATGAATCAGCATAAAATCCTGCTATTTTCTTGATCTCATTATAGCTACATCTAAATAATATAGCAGGGATGTTTGTAGTTGAAAATCCTGATTTGGCCAGATACCTCTTTGCTTTCTTATAAATATTTACTGATATTTGGTTTCTTATAAGGAGAAATAACGGATAAACAAGTATTAGAACCCAGAAAAAACCGCTATTTAATTCGCTACAGAAATATGCTTTGTAAAATTGGACGAGAAACAGTAACAGTATGGGAAGGAATAATAAGAGTGAATCTAGAGGGTTTCTGAAGCAATTGCCAAAATGCCTTCTTATTGGGCTAGAGGACAAGTTATAAGCAAAAAATTCCTCCAGCATGTTGTCTTTTATCGGCATCCTTGCTGCGTGGCACAATTCATGGGTTATGATTTCTTGTAAAGAATAAATCAACCACTTGCTTTTATGTTTGAATTTTCTACTGATCAATATGAATGAAAGCCCCGACTCGAAAGTTAAAGTACATGCGCCAGCCAGCAGGCCTATATTCCTGTGGAAAAAAGCGTCAACCCAGTTTATTTGAAAACCGTACTTTTGAGTAAGCGCTAAATTCGGTGCGATATATTTGTCTTTTGGTAGTTGTTCTTCTGCTTTTATTTCGATTTTGCTATCAATGCAAACATCTTTTTTTACATTAATCTCAGAATTTACACGAGCTGTATCGCTGCAAATTTTCAGAAGCCTGATTTTGTATTCTATGAAACTTTCATTTACTCCCAACAAGAACCCTTCTGAGTCCAAATAGCATAAAGCTTCTAAATCTTCTTTTTTTAGATTGTTCACCCGTTCTTTATCCAGAGGAAACATTTCTGAATAATTCCAATTAAATAAATTTAGATTTTATGTTTTGTACCACTATCCTTTTGAGTATCTGATTTTGTCCTATCTTTAAAAGGAGTTTTTATAAATATTTGTTCCTGTATCTTCGTGAAGGCTTCCTGATAAGTTTCAGGAGTTTGTACCGCCGTATCTCTGGCGATTGTTCCACTATTTTGCTGGGTGTATTCTGTATGCCTGACAAAGTTTAATCTTATTTTTGTGTTACTATTATCAAGTTCTTCGATAAAAGCTGTAGCTTTCATTTTTTGGTTGCCGCTAAAAAAATCCTGAGTGTTCGGACTTTCAGCGGTTATGAATCCCGTATTGTATTCTGCCGAGTTTACGATGTACCCCAAATCCTGAAATACAGTCATTACCGAACCAAAAGCTATTTTTTTAGGTGTTTCAAATTCTCTGGACTGTATAGACTGGATCTGTAAACTTGTCATTTGCGGTGGTGGTGTAAAAAATTCACACCCTGAAAAAAACAAACAGAAAATAAATGCTATTACTGGTATTCTATAGGTTTTGCGCACTTGATTTCCCCCCTATTTTAGAAGTTTGCTGACATAAATTTAAAGTCTTTAACTTTTTTATCGTCGTCGAACTTTATTATTAAAGTTGCTGTTTTTGTAGACTGGTTATATCCGCCCTTGCTAGAGTTAATCCCAGCAAGAATAATTGTTGCATAGTAACCGTCGGAGCTGGAGGTAGCTGTCATTGAGTTTTTCTGGTAACTCCACACCTCATTTCCCGCACCATCTGTCGTTATAATGTTGGGAGCTCCAAAAGCCCCTAGTACATCAGCTTGAGAAGTTTCACCCTTTTTGAGATTTAGCTGTATGTTGGCCTGAGTGAGTGTTGTGTCGGTGGTTGAATCTTTCTGTGGTGACGAGCAACCCGTCAGTAAAACCAGCATGAAAGAAATCGTAATACCCATAACTGTTTTTAGAAAAAATTTCATTTTGCACCCACTCTCTTTTTTACTATAGAATTTTGTTTTATAGGCCATACTATATCATGAATGATCCTGCTTTCCATGACAGAAATATAATTTTTCCTTGCTGTTTTGGGTAATTGCCTTTATACTTAAATTTTGTGGCAAGATGACATCCATATTTTTTACCGACGTATTGTGAGTTTCCCACTAAAACGAGCGCTCAAATACAGTAAAATAAAAAATATAGGAAAAGATATAAAAATGAAACCCAGAGTATTCAGTTTGAAATTCGTTGGTACGTTTATATCGGTAATGATGGGAACGCTTGCAATTACTCCAACAGAAAGCCTAGCGAACGATTATGCGACAAATGTAAGGGCAGTAACCAAAAATGCAGCAATACCTACCACTCATGCAGAGCTGCAAGAAGATCAGAAACCTGCCTACGCCCAGGTGTTTTAGAGCGCTACAACTCTTTTAAAAAGGCCCCATCCTGCCGGCAAGAAGACAAGGATCATCTCGATAGATACTTATATGCCAATGGATATTTTTTACACTAATGTGCTTTAAAGACCCAGAATTTTCTAACTCCCTTATGTCTTCGTATAGCGACGTTTTGAAGGCTGCCATACTCGAGAAATGCAGTTCTTTTCAGGGCGCGGCACGGTCCCGGTCCAGACCAGTATTGGCAGTGCATGAAAGATGTGAGAGCATCTATGGAGACTCCTTGGAGTAAAGGGTTGCGAGACGCATTTGTCGATAGGTATTCAAAGCGCCCCGCCCCCTGCACCTACAACTCGTATAATTATCCGCTATACGACAGGCCATAGTCGATTAATAGCAACACCGCGGGCAGATGCTTTACTTTTTTTTGAACAGCTCTTTTTGTATATTCAAAAATTTCATTTTATTGTAAAATCCTCGGGAATGTATACCGGCAATTTTTGCAGCTTCCCCTACTCTGCCTTTAGTTTTTTTAAGAATCATTTCAATATAAAGTTTTTCCGTGTTTGCTAGAACTTTATTTAAAACTTCAGGTAGAGTTTTGTTTTCCCATTCTGTCGGACATGCAGTTTTTTCTCCTGATATGGATGAAGTATTAGTAGCATTTTCACTAAAATTTTTCGGCAGGTGGTCTGGGGTAATAGTATTTCCCTTGCAGAGAATTACGGTCCGTTCCAATACATTCATAAGCTCCCTAATGTTTCCAGGCCAGTCATATAAGCATAACGCACTCATTGCGGTGTCTGAAATCCCGAAGATTTTTTTTGCATATTTTTTCCTGTAAAAATCTATAAAATTCCTACTTAGTGATGGTATGTCTTCGCTCCGTTCTCTTAATGGTGGGATTGTCAGAGTCACAACATTCAGTCGGTAAAATAGATCTTTTCTGAATGTGCCCTTATTTACTTCTTCTTCTATGTCCCTGTTTGTCGCGGCTATAACTCGCACATCTACCCATATTGCCTTTTCTCCACCAATCGGTCTTAATTCGTAATCCTGTAATACTCTCAAGAGTTTTGACTGTAAATGTAAAGGCATCTCTCCTATCTCGTCCAGAAAAATAGTTCCATTGTGAGCCAATTCAAAAGCCCCTCTCCTGGATCTTATCGCACCTGTAAATGCGCCTTGTTCGTGCCCAAAAAGCTCGCTTTCCAGCAGCTGTTCTGGTAACCCTGCTATATTCACAGGAATAAAGGGACCTTTTGATCTTAAACTTTCCGCATGTATCGTTTTTGCCAGGTGCTCCTTGCCTACACCTGTCTCTCCCAGTATTAAAAGCGGAGTGTTATTTGGTATTATTTGCTGAACTTCATCCATGAACATTCGCATTTTTTCATTGTTTGACGAAAAATCCGCAAGCTTAGGAGATGCCTTTATTTTATAGTCAACCTGATTTTGCTGATAAAATTTTCTTCTTGACTCAACAGCTGTGTATATCGCTTCAGCAATGCTTGTATCTTGTATGCCTGCGTATAACACTACGTCTGCTCCGCACGCAAATAACTTTGCGTGCTCCTCCGAAGAATCCCTGTTGTGCAGCAATATTGTTGTTGGCATTTCAGGAAGCGTATTTAATAATGAAATACTGGATTCTAGAGACAACGGTACAAAAGACTCGCTTATTACTATTACATCGCCGCAACTTCTCACGAGTTTTTGCCAAGGCGATTTTAAGTGCCCCATACATACTACTTCTATGTCAGGAAGCTCAAAATAATCTTCAATATATTTTTCTAATTTTCTCTCTTTTACAACTAAGAATAATCTGATTTTCATTTTTTAAAACCTTTTTGACCTTAAATTAAAAATCAGCATAAAAATGCCTGTTTTATTAGTAAATACAAGTATTTATTTGCTGTTTTTGCCTATTATTGGTTAGCGCTTGCGGTCATTTGATCTGCAACTCAATTTTCAAGAGCAAATATTAAGAAAAAAAATACTGAAATAATCATTTTTTTTAATTCTTGAAGATGTTTTAATTTAGAAGTAAATGAAAAAACGAAAGATTCAACACCTAACATACTAACAAGCAACATTTTATAAAAATCATTGTTTTTTTACTAAAAATATTGGCATATATACTGCTTCAGTGAATATTAACGGTTGGTTTTTAAAGATGTCAGAATCGTGAAATAAAACATAAGGAGAGCCTTTATCTAAAATGTACAAACTAAAAGTTGTAGATGATGTTGAAGAGTGCGCGTGTATATGGAAAAAACACTGGGATGCAACAAGTCTTTTTGATTTATGGGATGTTCGGAATTGCTTTGTTGACTCCTTCAAAAGAAACAACATATTTATAGTACTGGAAAATGGTGGGGACATACAGGGTGTTTTACCGCTAAGCTGGATAGGGGAATCTAATTTCTACTCTTTCTTTCCTGGAGAGTCATGGCATGGAAAGACATGGCTTGAACAAAACAAGGTCTTTGCTGCAGATAATAATGCTTTCCAAATTTTAATTAATAATATTCCCGGGCCGGCCCATATGCGTTATATGAGTGCCAACTCGCTTTATTTTAACGACAGTCTGACTTTTGATGAATCCAACTACCATCTTTACCCCGGAGAGTTTGATTACACTTTTGACGGGTATATGCAGAAGTTTTCCAGTAAGTCCAGAAAGAATCTATCCAAGGAAGTTTCCCGGTTTTATGAAATGGGAGCTAAACTTAGATATAACAAGCTTGAAGATATCGAGGCTCTGTTTGAAATGAATTTAGCTGCTTACGAAGAAGATTCTTACTTTAAAGACCCAAGATTTTACAACTCCTTCCAATCTTTACTGAAATGGTTATATGACAATAAATTGTTGAGAATAGTAACTGTAGAAATAGGCGGAAAAATAGCTGCTGTGGATATTGCATCTCAGTACGGCTCTGAATATGTCGTTCTTTGCGGGGGGACAAATCCTGAATTTCCTGGTATTGCGAAACTTATTAATTTTCATCATATTGAGTGGTCTTGCTGGAACCGTATGAGAAAAATAGACTTTTTGTGCGGAGATTTCGGATGGAAAGAACGTTTTCACCTTACCTCAAAACCGTTGTATGAAATAAATCTGCTTACGGCTCAGGAAGCTAAGCTAAGCGAAGGGCAAAGAGAAGACACCGGTACATATGGGATCTAAGGTATTAATAGTTGGAACTACGCCAGATTATGTTGAATGGATTAGAACCTTGCTTAAGTGCGAGGTTTTTTTCATTACCGATTTGAAAGCTAGAAGAAATGCTGTTGAATCATGCCCTGCACCAGTGGAAGAAATTCTTTGCAACTTGTCTGACTATAAAAATGCTATTCTCGCTCTCAAAGAACATATAAAACATTACAATATTGAAGTTGCTGGGATCACGTGTTTTGATTGTGAGTCAATGGAGCTTGCATCATTTATCGCTAATGAACTGAGCCTTAATTTTCAAAGTTCATCTGCAGTACATAATTGCAGAGATAAATTTATATCAAAAGCGTATTGGAAAGAAAAGCAGCTGTTTACACCCCGCATAGCAAAGATAGAGGGCTTTGAGCAGGCAGAGATTTTCTTTCAAAATATAAAAGGTCAAGTCTGTGTATTAAAGCCATCTTCAGGCGCAGGAAGTGAATTGGTCTTTCTTTGTCACAATTTAGCAGAGCTAAGGCAGGCATATGAAAAAGCTTCCGAAGGGCTGAAAGAAAAAACTGGAAACATGTTGTATGATTCTCCTGCTATAAAGAGCTCATTAATATTGGAGGAGTATATTTCAGGAACGGAATATAGTTGCGATTTTATTATTAAAGATGACGGTGTAAAGATAATAAGATTGACTGAAAAAATAAAATTCCCAGGACAGATTTTTGGCATTATAGACGGGTATAAATTGATTAATTTTATTTCTGGCATTTCTGAGAAAAAACTGTATGATACTTTATATAAAGCGGCCTCTTCGGTAGGATTAAACAATTCAATATGCATGATAGATTTTATAGTAAGAGACAGGAATATTTTTCTTATAGAAATAGCTCCGCGCCCCGGCGGGGATTGTTTACCTCACTTGCTTGAAATAGCTACAGGACAAAATATTTTGGCAGTAAATATTGATTTAGCGAAGGGAAAAATGCCACAGCTGCTAGATTACAAAACCATTAAACCGTGGATTGCTCTGAGAATATTTGCAGATAGAAAGGGAATTTTGTCCGAAATAGACGTTAAAGAACTTCTTAAAAATCCAATGGTTTCAAAAGTTAATATAACATCCTACAAGGGGAAAAATATAGAACTGCCCCCAAAAGATTATGATAGCTGGGTTTTAGGGAATATTATTCTTAAGCCTGATGTAGCTGATAATAGTTATTCTGTAGCAAAAAAAATAATCGGGCTAGCCCGTATAAAGATAGATTAATGGACAATAGGGCTAAAGGTTAGTTTTTTTTTCCAGTTCACGAAGAATTATTTCTACTGGGGTCAGATATTTTTTCTCATTGTTGCAGTTCTTACAGCATGGCGTCACATTTCCCTTAGAAGTTTTTCCTCCCCTGGATAATGGTACGATGTGGTCCATCGTTAATTCGCGTGACGAAAATTTTTGTTTACAGTAGTGGCAAACTCCTTTTTGTATTTCGTTTTTCCACCAAGCAGTTTTTTTCAATTCCTCTACTTTTTTCTTTTCTCTGGCGATATGTACAGGATCTTTTTGTATGTCAATCCAATCAAAATCTGAGTGCATATTATACTTTAGTAGGTGTGAGGTTCTTCTATTACATCATTGGGAAACAGGCTTTCCCTAGGTATTATTTCATAAGCAGGGGTTGCGGTAAATTGTAGAGAAGCAGAAAAATCACAATAGGTAGCTTGTCCATTGCTATTGTTATTAGTTTTCTGGCTTGCATTTGCATTCAATATTACTTGAAGATTGCAGGGAAGATCTCGTGTAAGAGTTACGCCTGCACCTGGGTACATATTTTCGAAAAAATCATATTGTATGTTAAAGCTACCCCTTGTTCTATCATTTATTTTAAAGTTTAGCCCCGTGGTGCAGAATGATGATCTTTGATACATTCTTTGGAAAAAAGTACCGCTTTGTATCTGTTGTTCCAAGCTGCCCATAGAGTAAGTTGAATTGGTATTATTGTCCGTGGAAGAGTAATAGCTTCCTGTAAACCCCCACCCATCCGCAAAAGTCCAGGTGCCTATAGTATTAAATGATGTTAAGCAGGTGTCAAAATTACTTCCTACCATTCGTCCTGCATCTACTAATATTTGAGAGCTAAGTGTTAAGTCTTGTGTAGGTGTGATTTTTATAACATTCCCAAAATCTCCTAAATTCTTCATAGACCCGTTGGGTTCATCTTTTCTACTATCTGTATCGAAAAGGAAATCCAAATAATTATGCATCTGCGCCCAAGTATATGCTTGAGAAGATTTCCATCCCCCCCTCCTTGTTTGAAGCCTGTTGTCTATTCCTGTTCTTACAAAATTTTGAGTATCTATACGATCAATATCATCAAAGTACAAAATATGATCTCGTTTTTTGCTTGGTTGAAGAAATGTATAATCTACGTAAGGTGTGGTTACATGCCTTACCCCGTTCATATCCCAGAAGGCATTTTTTACTCCCTCCCAGGATTGAGAGGCTTTAGTATTAAGGTTCATCCCGAACTCAGGAATAAATCTGGCATCAGATCCGCCAGAGGTATCATAATTATTGAATGTTACCGCCGATGTACTCTCCGGCTGAGACACGGCTATCATATTGTTTAAATCAGTATCAGACACCGCAGTATTTGAACTTTTATTGTACCCTGTAAGCCTGAATCCGGCCCTAGGGATAAGATTAAAAACATCCATCTGAATAGGGTAATAAGCAAAATTTACTGTATCAATTTTCCAGCCACTGTAGTTTGCCGGATTAGGCAAATTGCCCGGTCTGGGATTATTAAATTCTGTCCATCTTTGATTAAGGTATGAAACTTGAGTTTGCCCCTGGTGATAAATGTTAGCAAATAATTCCCGTCTTGGTATGGTCAATTGTAATTTTGGGAGTTCCTGAGCCGTTGTATACCACGTATACGTCTGCGGGCGAAGATTTGCGCTCAACGCACCCCAGTCAAATTGATAGTCTAAATTCGCGTAAGTAGATGGAGCCGGGTCTATACTTGCTATGGCGCCAAAGTAATCATATAGAAAATATTCATCGCTTATTTTTGCGAATCTTCCTCTGAAGTCAAGCCTGTCATTGAGATGTGTAAAGTTCCTCACGTCTACGTCGTATCTGTAAGGGTTGAATGGTTTGAAGCGGCTGTTATCAGGTGCGGAATAATCAGGAATATTATCATTTATGCCGTACAAAAAGGATTGTGTTACTGAATTTGGGGTTGTTACTTCGGTGGCATTGCCATATCCAAATCCTCTGATGCTATAGTAATCAAGTAAATTAGAAGTACCTATTTTAAGATCTGGAGTGTCCCAGAGATCCCAGTTATTACTTGTTCGAAGATATCCACCAAGTTGCGTACTATTTCCATACGTAAATGCCCAGTTCCCCATTCTGTTCGGTGGCGGTTTGTACATTATTGGCAGCCAAAATACCGGCATACTCCCTATATAAAGAACATTATTATAGGCCCAAAAATGATACTTATTTAAATTTGACACACCTGAATTTAATGTCGTTATCCCATCTGAAGATACGTCACCACCCGAGGGAAATGCGTTTACTTCGCTCGAGTTAAGACTATAAACTGAATGTCCTTCAAGATAAGAAGAACACGGGCTTATTGAAGCATCTTTTATTACTATTTCTCCATCTGCTTTTCTTGTTGCTTTGTCCCCAACGACAGTCCATCCACCTAGATTTGCCTGAAAAGTACCAAACTCAAAAACTCCAGTTATTAAATTTCCCATTGCCCTGTCGCCATGCCATGTAAGCACCTGTTTTATAGTATCTACCATCAGTATTTGCCGCCCGGATGGAGTCATTACCGTACCTACAACTTGAATTTTGACATTGGGATCTTTTTCAAGTTTTCGGACATCCCAGTACTCCATTTGCTGTCTGGAACGGACTAGATTGTAAAAACTTACGTTCCCTGATATTTCTATGTTTTTATTTGTGTTATTAACAATTGCCTTATCTGCATAAAATATTATATCTCCTTTTCTCACGAATATATTTCCGTAAGCGACCATATTGTCACCAATATATTCGAATGAATCTGCCTTTGCGTTAAGTCCTTGTATTGCTTTTAGAGTATCAATATCGAAAGCTAGCGATTGGGATGTGTGGAAAATAAAAATGCTGTTGAATAGCAGTAAACCTATAAAAACTTGTAAAACTTTTTGCATTGAGTTCAATTTGAATCTTTTTAAATCAAAACTGTATTAATGGGTTACTGTATACGGAAAGTATTAAAAAAACAATAATTTGTTAAAAGTTTTTAGTACCTAATCGGGATAGGCGTGTTATCTTACTTCACAAGTAAAAAAATAAATTTTATCCCAAATTAGGAGTCACAATTCATGATTAATATTGTTGTAATTGGTGCCGCAGGCAGAATGGGAAGACTGATTATGAAAAATATTTTAATCATGCCAAATTTAAAGCTAGTTGGTGCTATAGAGGCAAAACAAAGCCCTCTTTTAGGTACAGATGCAGCTGTTTTAGTCGAAGCGTTGCCATGCGGAATAAAATTAACTGATGATTTACAACAGTCCCTTAATGGAGCAGACGTGGTTATCGACTTCAGCACTGGTGATATTGTAGGTAATGCCAGAGAATCGGTCAAACATGGGGCAGGAGTAGTTATCGGCACTACTGCTTTGAGTGAACAGCAAAAGCAGGAACTCAAAAATCTTGTTAGCGCCGGGGCAAGGATAGTGTGTACCCCCAATATGAGCGTTGGCATGAATATGTTATTTCATATAGCTGGAGAGGTAGCTAAGATTTTAGGAGAGAGTTATGACATAGAATTAGTAGAATTGCATCATAACCAAAAGAAAGATGCACCGAGCGGAACTGCAATGAAGCTTGTTGAAATTCTCGCCAAAGCCAGGAATATGGATGTTGATAGAGATATTTGTTACGGAAGGAAGGGGATAATCGGGGAACGGCCGGCAAAGCAGATAGGCGTCCATGCTGTCAGGTGCGGGGACATAGCTGGAGAGCACACAATAATTTTCTCAACAAATGGAGAAAGAATTGAATTGATTCACAAAGCTACGACGAGAGAGACTTTTGCACTTGGTGCTTTGAGAGCTGCCATGTACGTAAAAAATGCTAAGCCTGGGTGTTATGACATGCAGGATGTGTTGGATATAAAGAAATCCATATAATTATAATTTTAGGATAATTTTTTCTTATGTCACAGGAAAGCAATATTATAATTTCGGCCAAGAACATTACTAAGATATTCAAAGATTTCTGGAACAGACCAAAAGCCAAAGCGGTAAATGGGGTCTCTTTTGAAGTTAAGAGAGGAGAGGTTGTAGGTTTGTTAGGCCCCAATGGATCCGGAAAGTCTACCACGATAAAAATGATACTTAATCTCCTTTACCCAACTGCAGGTGAATTAAAAATATTCGGGAAAGGCACTAAAGATGTAAATACAAAATCGAAAATAGGCTATTTGCCTGAAGAAACATACCTTTACAAATTCTTGTCAGCTGAAGAAATTCTTAACTTTTTTGGTTCTCTTTTTAATCTTCCGGCTAAAGAAGTAAAAAAACGAACAGATGAGCTTTTGGAGATGATTGGGATGTCGCATGTCAGAAGGCGATTGGTTGGTGAGTTTTCTAAGGGTATGGCCAGGCGAATAGGAATGGCTCAGGCTTTGATAAATAACCCTGAACTGTTAATACTTGACGAACCCACTTCCGGCTTAGATCCTATAGCTTGTAATGAAATGAAAAATCTCATTAGTTTTCTTAAAAACAAGGGAAAAACAATACTCGTAAGTAGTCATCTTTTGAGTGACATAGAAGAAGTATGCGACAGAATAATAATACTTTATGGTGGTAGGATAGCGGCTGAGGGCAGCCTGGAAAATTTGCTGAAGATATATGATAAAAACATTATTACAATTCCAAAACAGGAAGATGTTCAAACTGAAAAGTTGCGTAGATATCTGAAAGAAGAACTCTGTATAGAGGACTTTAGCATTGGCAATCCCAGTATGTCCCTTGAAAAATATTTTGTGAAAACTATGGAAAAAGCCAGAAATGATAAGTCAGAAACAGCTGGCGCTAAACAAGGCAGTGTTATTGCCGAATACTTGAATGAATAGAAAGAATTACCGTTTACCATGAATCGTGACATTGCTATAATTAAGTTGACAATAATAAGTACAATCAGAAGCTATTCTTTTATTTCTATAACTCTACTAAGTTGTATTTTTGCTTTTTTCATACCTCTGACAGTTTTTAGCGGCGGCGGTTTGGTGGATTTATTTCAAATTCGTATAGATTACTCTCTCGAAATATGCTCAATTCTAATTTTTATTTCATCTGTTTGGTCCGGCTGCTCTATCATGGCTGAAGATATTGAGCTGTATAAAATTCATATGCTGGTAGTGAAGCCTATTTCCAAGCTCAGAATATGGCTCAATCGGTTCTTGGGGGTCTTTATTATTCATCTTTTATTTTTGATGTTAATTTCATTCATCATTTTTTTGATGCTCCATATTATGTCCAATAAAGGCTCTTTATCATCCCGGGAAAAAATTGAAATAAAGGAAAAGGTTTTTACGGGTAGAAAAAGTTATACAAGCCAACTAAGCGGGCTTAATGAAGAATATTCCGGAGAGCTTAATGCAAGAATTAAAAATACCACCCTTTCAGAAAGCGAAAAGATAGAGATGGGAAAAAAGGTAATGTATACCATTATTTCCAGGAGGGGGGAAGTTAAGCCGGGAGAAAGTAAAACTTTTCTCTTTAACGTCGTGAAGACTAACTATTCTAACAACTCGAATTTTAAGTTTATGCTTTACATAGGTTCGCCCGATATGCTTGAAAGACAAAACAGACCAAAAGCAGAAGGAATATGGTTGTTACAAGTCAATAACGAAAGGGGCGTTAGTCTTGGCGAAAAACCTGAGACTTTTATTTCAAATAATAAATACGAAATGAGTATCTCATTAAAGAATTTGTCAGAAGGGGAAAATGTTATTAAACTGACATACCAGAATTTAGATAAGGATAGATCTGTTTTTTTCAGAGTAACTGAGTTTCCCCAAGTACAGATTAAGAGCGCAAATTTTATTGAAAACTACTTAAGATGCTTGTTGATTATGGCTCTTGGAATCGCTCTCTTATCAGCAATAGGATGCGCTTTGGGATGTGTATTTTCATTTCCTGTTGCGGTGTTCGTCATGGCCGCATATTTACTCTTTGGCAGCCTTGGTAATTTTATTTTGTCAGGCAACGAAATTTTTCTAAAAAATGACGATATTCAGTTAAAAATAGGGTACAGTCTTAGCAAGTCCTTTTTGAAGGTGATTACTCCAATTCAAAAATTTCAGCTCTCTGAATATATTTCCACGGGGATGCTGATCGATAATGGTACTATTATGGAAACTATCAGAAAATATTTTTTGATTCAGTTTTTAGCTATTTCGGTGATTGGAATATATGTTTTTTATAGGCGGGAATTAGGGATGGTTGCGAAAAGATGAACGGTAAAAAGCTTTTTTCATTAATAGGAATAATTCTGTTATCATTGTTTTGTCTTATCTATTTGCAACGCAACATAAATAAGATAAGAGAAAAAGATTTTATTGTGATAAACACTATTCTTAATGACATTCCACCTGTTGTCGCTTTTACCACAGTTGCGCTCGGGGGTTTTCGCGGAATAGCGGCAGATATTCTTTGGTTGAAGACAATTTCACTGCAGGAAGAAGGAAAATATTTTGAGATGGTTCAGCTGGCATCTTGGATTTTAAATCTTCAACCAAAATCTGCGGGAGCTGTTTCTTTTTTGGCTTGGAACATGGCTTATAATATTTCAATTATTTATGCCGAACCTGAAAAAAAATGGCGGTGGGTAGAAAATGGCATAAATTTGCTCAGGGACGCTATTAGGTATAATCCTGGAAATGCTTCTCTCTGCAAGGAGCTAGCCTGGATTTACATAAATAAGATAGGGGATAAGTATGATTCTTCTAATTTGTACTACAAGACTCAGTTGGCTTTAGGCATGCAGAAGATTATAGGCGAAAATCCGAAAGAAAATCAAAACTTTTGGAACCTAATGGCGCAAACGCCTTCAGACTATAATGAGTTTATCAAGAAGGAATTGTCAGATAAATCTATTTCAGAGATACTGAAAAATTCGGGATATAAAAACATCGAAGATTTGTACATTTCCTTCAAACAAGAAGGAAGATTACCGCAGCAACTTAAATCTAAAATTATTGATCTAAAATTATTTCAAAACCTCACCATTCATCTAAAAAAAAGAATGCTCAGGGAAGAGTTTGGGTTGGATCCTGAAAGAATAATTGAAATAAATAAGAAATTTGGAGAATTGGACTGGAGGCTTTATTCCTCTTTAGCAATTTACTGGAGTTGCACTGGCATTTCTATTTCAAAAGATAGCAGAGAATGCCACAGTGCTCTCAATATGGCATTGGCTGCCGCCGTACTAAATGGAAATTTGCTTCTCGTCGATAATGCTGAATTCAACAATTTTACGACATGTCCAAATTTTTATGCCTTTCCGATAATAAATAATTATTTCATAGACAAAATTGTGGGCGAAAATAGAGATGATTATGCTAATTTTTATTTCAGTTTTGCAAACAAAATAATTCCTATTTTGTGTTTGTATGGAAAATGTGAACAGGCAAAGACTATGTTTGATAATCTGAAGAATGTGTGCCCTGTTAGTGCGAGCAGCTTTGCGACCTTGCAGTTTTTTTTAGATTCATATTGGAGTAATTATCTTGAGAGGAATGATAAGGAACTAATACTAAACGACATTTTTCAATATATTAAAATTTCCTATTTGTTAAATAAAAAGGGCATGCCGGATTTTGCAGAAAACCTTAAAAAAAACAGTCATTATATATATGATAAATACTCAAAGCATTACTCCCGTAATGCTTTGCCCGAGTTTCGAACTTTTTATGCCGATGAAATGGCTCTTTTGAGGGAAAAAAATTAAGTAAAAATATGAATAATTTTAACGATAATCTGTTGTTGCGTGCTGAGAATATAAAAACTTACTTCCCTATATACAAGGGGTTCTTTATAAAGAAGAAAACAGGGTATACAAGAGCGGTTGATGGGGTTTCTCTCTCCATAAGGAGTGGAGAGACTATCGGGCTTGTGGGAGAGTCAGGGTGTGGTAAATCTACTTTTGCCAGAAGCATACTAAGGCTGTCGCCTATAACTTCAGGAAAAGTCTGGTTTCAGGGTGTAAATTTATGTGATATGCATGACAATGAAATTAGGAAAATAAGAAGGTATTTTCAAATCGTATTTCAGGATCCGTATTCTTCATTGAATCCTAGAATGACTGTCGGAAGCATTATTGCTGAACCTCTAAAAGAGCATAGCATTGTCAAAAGAAGCGAATTGCAAGGTGAAGTTTTTCGTCTATTGGATATTGTAGGTCTTTCTTCCCAAATGCTGAATAAATTTCCTCACGAATTTTCAGGAGGACAAAGACAGCGAATAGCCATAGCGCGAGCTTTAGCTCTAAGGCCTAAACTACTCGTTGCAGATGAGCCTGTCTCGGCGCTTGACGTCTCAATTCAGGCCCAAATTCTTAATCTTATTTCAACTTTACAGAAGCAAATGGGGCTGTCTTTACTGTTTATTTCTCATAATTTGGCTGTTGTCAGGCATATATGTTCTAAAGTTGCCGTAATGTATGCAGGCAAGGTCGTGGAGTATGGGAAAACATCTGATATATTCGACCATCCCCAGCACCCTTACACAAGAACGCTTATAAAGTCCATTCCTGTTCCGGATCCTGGTTATAAGAACTATAAATTTAACAATGTAGAAAAATAAGGATAATAACGATGAGTTTAGAAAACGCGATTGTTCATTTTTGCAGAAATAATTGTTCTTTTACTTTACAAGAGATAGAGAATTTTTTAAAAGGAGATTTTAACCTCAGAAACGGAATTGTTGCCGACTACCTGGAAGAGAGCGGAATTATTTTTAAGAAAGAAGATAAAAACAAGGTTGAGTACCTTACAAGAAATGTTTTTTTTAGAGAGTTTAAATTTAGAGTCATCCCTACGGATTATGAAATTGAGAACGGCATACTGATACCAGGTCATAGGTTTCTGCCGTTTTGTGGTCCAGAACTTATTCCTTCTGAGATTGTTTTGATTGATGTACATTCAGGAACCCAGTTGAAATCCAAGAAAATATCTGAAAAAGTAGAAGATTTGTATAAATATCATTACTTATTGGGAGCCGATTCAATTATTGATAATTTTGTAGCTGAAGATCCTTCTAATAAAAATATTATTGGCAAAAACCCCAGGGGTGAAGTCAATATATGGGTATTTGATTTTGAAAATATTTATAAACGCCAGGAGTTTCTGGAAAATAAGACATTAATAGCACAGGTAGATGATTGGGAAACTGGAACCTATAAATTAAGCATAGCAGAACCAAATGACAGAGATTATGAAGAAACAATTCTCTTTATGGAAACACTGGAACAATCCTTATTTAAGGTATTTGAAAAAGACGGACCTTATCTTGATATTTCGGAACAACTGGCCAGAGCTTATTTCCTTTCTAATGATCCGATTTTAAAAAAACCTCTCCTGGCTATTGACGAATTTATTGCGATGTCAGAAAAAATAAAAATAAAGTATTTTGAACAGAATACCCTTTTGTGGCATAAATGTGACGATGAGCTAACCTGGAAGCCTTCCAGATATTCGCATGATGAGATATTTAGCATTTCGAATGGAAATATAAGCTCTCTTGATGAGATATTAAAAGATCTCGGGCTAGCAATAACTTCCGCTGATATTAAGATTTTGTTCAAAAAGTCGCACGGTAAAAAAAACATAGAAGAGATACTTTTAAAATTGATCCCCTTTTCTTCCATAAAGTTTAAAGATAAGGCGCAGGAAGCCTCTTTCAAAAATTTCCTGGAAGAGTTATACGAAGAGTCTCAAAAATAAATTAAGGGTAGTAGCTCTTTTATAAAATTAGCCTTTTGCAAAAAGCTAACAAAGAGGCAGGTCAAAGACATTGCTGAATGTTATACAGAAACAGCTGAATCAATAGTTAGCTGATGGAAGAAGATGGAACAGATCTAACGTAACTATTCAGTAAAGTATGAAACTGGCATCAAAGGCTGATAATTTCTTTTTCCTGCAAAAACACATCTCCGAAAAATCCTAAAAGTTTTTTACCCTCATTTTTTCGACTATCGTCTTAAAGGGGTATACCATCTCTGGGGTATTTTCTGGTTTTTTTTGAAATTTACATTGAAAACCGCTTGACCATGACTATAATATAAACTTTTTAATCTATTTTATAGAGGCAATTGTAAAGCTCCGCTTTTTGAGAGTTGCACAAATAAAGAGAGTAACTGCAACAATGTAAAGCAGAGAAAATATAGTTTCGCAAGAAGCTCTAATAATAGTTGAACAATTAAAAAAAGAGAGGAGAGGCATCAAAAAATAGAGTAAATTAGATTCAAAAATCTAGCTTAAACTTTGCTTGTCTTCCTTGGGTTATTTTTTCTTAAAATGATACAGGATGCGACTATATCTCACAGCTTTTACAGCTGAGTATTGCAAAGGTTAAAAAAATAATAAAATTAAAAAGTCTAAATCATAAAAGGAAGAAAAATTTAATGAAGAAAAGTTATATCGTAATAACGTGTATTATTTGGGCCTGTTTTTTAAATTCAGTCTTTGGTGTTGAATATACGCTAGAGGTTTTGCCAGGAGTGCAACAGCAAATAGAATCGGCTTACCCGTATAAACATCTCAGTAAAGAAGAAAAAGCAAAGGCTTATACTGTGTTTGAAAGAACCTATGTGATATTAGATGCGGCAGCAGCAGGAAAATCAGTAAATGAAGACAAAGGAGAGCCAGGCAGCACAAATATTGCCATTGTGCCCAATTTAAATCCTTGCGTTTGCGTGGTCATACACTATGGCCCTAGAGTAGCTGTTTTTCATCAACATTATAGTAGCAACACAAACGACCTTATTGTAAAAACTAAAACCCATCTGGGAATAAACGGATCAACTAACCCCGGAGAAATTAAAATTTATATTTATGCATTTAAGGCTTATAACTATGATATGCAATGGCGAGATAAATATCAAAAAAGATCTCAAGAAGAAGAACTCGCATATATTAAAACAATCCTTATGCAAAACTTTGGAATTATACACGATAGTCAAGTAGAATCTTGCTTATGGACACCTAAAACTAACTGTTATGAGTATTGCACTTATTATGGTCTTAATACATCAATTGTTGTTTCTATATCTGCTGGAAATGAATTAAAAATCTATAATACTTCTGTGGTTCACGAAGAAGTTTTCTTCCAAAACCAATACCCCAAAAGTTATTTTCCTAATGAGACTGTTTTGAGAAACTCGATGACAAGAGCTATACAAGGTTATGTTTTTGATCGATACCAAACTCAATTACTAGAATCGCCTAAATACAAAGCTTTTTACAATGTAGTCAGAGTGTATGGTGTAATGCCCTACATGCGAGCACTGCGTCTCGGGCAATACTTTGCCTGTATAAACATTTCAAAAATACATCAACTTTTATATGAGCAAACCTCACAAATGAGTGAGAGTCTTGGTTGTGTTTATCCCATAGTGAATATCCCTCAACAAGAGCCAATACCCTGCTATATCTGTGGAAAAAAAGAAGAAAAAATGTCTAGATGTACGCAATGTAAAGAATATTTATATTGCTCAAGAGAATGCCAAAAATCTCATTGGGGTAATGGAGGACATAAGGGCGAATGCCAAGTATTAAAATTATAAAAACTCTATTTAAGGGTACTCCTAATCTGTAATCAAAATAAAGAAATTAACTATCCCCCGTTGTCGTAGAGCAGCGGGGGATTTTTGTTGATTTTATTCGCTTCTCAAAAAGAAATTAAGTAATCTCAAGATTATCAGGATACGAAGTAAGAAATTGTGGTTGGCCTTTATTGTCAAGATATATCATATCTTCCAGTCGTATTCCCCCCCATTCAGAATAATAAACACCTGGTTCTATAGTAAACAAATCTCCCGCTTCCAGTGGCGTAGTTACCGAGGGACCTAATCTTGGGAGTTCATGAATTTCGAGACCTACCCCATGTCCCAAGCCGTGAAAAAATCCGAAATATTCGTCGTTCTTTTTGCCTGTTTTAAACCCCTGTTTCTCCAGGAACAATACTGTTTCTTTGTGGATTTTGTCAGGGATAATGCCGGCAGCAACTTTTGATTTTGCACAATCTCGTGCTTTTTTTACTGCAAGGTATGCATTCTTCACCGTTTCTGATGCTTTTCCTTTAACAAAAGTTCTAGTGATGTCTCCCCAGTACCCAGTTTTTTCTAGCCTTGGGAAAATATCAATTATGATTGGAACATTGCCTTTTATGACACCCGTTCCTGTCTCATGGGGAATAGCTGTTTGCTTGCCTGAAGCCACGATTGTACCATGCGGAGCATGCCCACCACCCCTGGCTATTTCAATATTTATTTCACTTTTGATAAATTCTGAAGTTAATTTTCTGCCTTGATATACGAGTTCAGAATTGTTATTCATTCTGGAATCCCTTAAAAGTGTTTCAGCTCTTAGCATTGCTTTTTCTGCAAGGTAAAGAGCCTTTTTTATTTGCTCCACCTCATATTTATTTTTTATCCTTCTTTTTATCAGAAAAGAGCTCAATTCTGTTTCTGAAATTGAGGACAGCTTGCTTTCTGCTAAAAAACTAATCAGGTGCTTGCTGAGGAAGAATGGAAAATCTTTGTGCAACATCCATGTCTTGCACGGGAATCTTTCTATTAAGTTACATAGAAGATCTTCCGGGGTTTTATTTAGTGTGCCTGAGAGTAGTTCATCTCTGTCAAGCACAATGATTCCTTTCTTACATTCAATTTGAGCACGTTCATATTCCAGAGAAGATACGACAATATATTTTTTCTTTCCCGCTTCAAAGTAAACAAAAGGGTCTGGAGCGGAGAAATTTGTCGCATAGAGTAAATCAGCACACTGAATGCTTGATGCGTATATTAACAGGCCTTTGGAGTTGTTCATTTATGGGATACTTTTAAAATAATCTATAGTCATTTTAAGCCCTTCTTTGAGCTTTACTTTTGGTTCCCAGTTAAGTACGTCCTCTGCTATGGTTATATCGGGCTTCCTTTGCAAGGGATCATCCTTTGGAAGCTCTTTATAAACTAGTTTTGACGTTGCCCCAGTAAGTTCAATAACTGCCTCAGCAAGCTGTTTTATCGTAATTTCATCAGGATTTCCTAAATTAACAGGACCAAAGAAATTGTTTGGCGTTTCCATTATTTTGGTTATCCCATCTATAAGATCGTCCACATAACAAAAGCTTCTGGTTTGAGAACCATTGCCGTATATTGTGATATCCTTATTTAAGAGTGCCTGAACAATAAAATTACTTACTACTCGCCCATCATTGGCGCTCATCCTGGGCCCGTATGTATTGAACATTCTAACGACTTTTGTGTCGAGACTTAATTGCTCTCGATAATCATGAAACAGTGTTTCCGCCGCTCTTTTCCCTTCATCATAACAGCTTCTAGGCCCGATAGGATTCACATTCCCCCAATATGATTCCTTTTGAGGGTGCTCTTTGGGATCTCCATATATTTCTGAAGTTGAAGCCTGAAGAATAGGAATACGCAGCCTTTTAGCCAGCCCTAGCATATTTATGGCGCCAACTACGCTAGTTTTCATAGTCTGTATCGGATCATGCTGATAGTGAACAGGAGAAGCAGGACACGCCAGATTATATATGGCATCTACCTCCATATAAAGAGGAAATGTAATATCATGCCTTACCAGCTCAAATTTGGGATTAGACAAAAGATGTCGGATGTTATTTTTGTTTCCCGTAAAAAAATTATCGACGCAGATTACGTCGTTTCCTTTTTCAATAAGCTTTTCACACAAGTGCGAACCGAGAAATCCGCCGCCACCAGTCACTAATATTGTCTTATTTGAAGTTTTCCCCATTCTTGCTACATCCATTTAAATTGTTATAACTGTTTTATTTAAAACCAATTGAATCTTATGTACTCTAGAAAACTGTCCATAAATATCCTTTGCTGAAATATCTCTTTGTCTTTTGAAATTATCCTAACCTTTTATCACTAAACAATGCAAAGATTATAACACGTCCAAACAGTTTTTCAAAAAAGAAACAGCTGTTTCTTGGGATGGCTACTTTACCGGACTCTATGGCCGTAATGCCTGACTGAAAGAAAGCTCATCTTTTTCCACGGATATTTTTAGTTTTTTATTTTTTTTAATTTCTCCGGCGATAATTTTTTTCGAAATGGGCGTTTCAATACTTTTTGAAATTAATCTCTTAATGGGTCTTGCTCCGTAGACAGGCTCATACCCTCTTTCCGCTATAAGATTCTTTGCTTCTTTTGATACAGCAAGCTCTATCCCCAATCCTTCCAGCCTTTTTGCAAAGTTTTGCAACTGGATTTCTACGATACTGGCAACGTTTTTTCTAGAAAGAGAGTGAAATATAACTATGTCGTCTATTCTGTTTAGAAATTCCGGTCTGAACGAGCCTTTTAACTCGGCCAGAACCTTATTTTTTATTGATTCGTCCTCTATTTTCCCTTCAAGCAAGTACCTGCTTCCTATATTTGATGTCATTATCAATATAGTGTTCTTAAAATTTACTACTCTTCCTTTAGAATCAGTAAGCCTCCCATCATCAAGCAGTTGAAGGAGTGTGTTGAAAACGTCAGGATGGGCTTTCTCTATTTCATCAAAAAGAATTACCGAATATGGCTTTCTTCTAACGGCTTCCGTGAGTTGTCCGCCTTCTTCATATCCTATATAACCTGGAGGAGCGCCTATCAACTTTGCAACACTGTGTTTTTCCATATATTCTGACATATCTATTCTTATCATGGCCCGTTCATCATTGAATAGACTTTCAGCCAGCGCTCTTGCCAGCTCTGTTTTTCCTACTCCTGTAGGCCCTAGAAAAATAAAGGAACCTATTGGTTTATTTGGATCTTTTATTCCAGCCCTTGCTCTTATTACCGCATCTGCAACGGCAGTTACCGCCTCATCTTGCCCTATTACCCGTTTGTGTAAGTTGTCTTCAAGAAGAAGGAGTTTTTCTTTTTCTCCCTGGACCAGCTTTGATACAGGAATATGTGTCCACCTGGAGATTATTTCAGCTATGTCCTCATCGGTAACCTCTTCTTTGAGAAGTCTGTTTTCTTTGCTTTCTTTATTGAGTTTGTTTTCTGCATCTTGCAGCTGCTTTTCCAATCCTGGAAGGGTCCCATGCTTGAGTTCGGCCGCTCTTTCGAGATTGTAATCTCTTTCTGCTTTTTCCAGTTTTTGCTTAGCTATTTCAATGCTTTCTCTAATAGTTCTGATGGTTCCGATCGCCTTCTTCTCATTATCCCATTTTGTTTTGAGTCCAAGTTCCTTTTCCTTTATTTCAGACAACTCTTTTTCAAGTTTTGCGAGATGTTCTTTTGACGCGGCATCTTTTTCCTTTTTAAGACCTGCTATTTCTATTTCGATACGCATTTTTTTTCTGTTAACTTCGTCTAACTCTGTAGGACTGCTGTCAATTTCAGTCCTGAGTTTTGCTGCCGCTTCATCTATTAAGTCTATTGCTTTATCTGGTAAAAATCTGTCCGAAATATATTTATCTGACAATGTAGCGGCGGCGACTATTGCGCTATCTTTTATTTTTACACCGTGATGAATTTCATACTTTTCTCTTATTCCGCGCAGTATGGAAATGGTATCCTCAACCGTCGGTTGCTGAACAAGTATAGACTGAAATCTTCTTTCAAGCGCCGGATCTTTTTCAATGTGTTTTCTATATTCGTCTAAAGTAGTTGCTCCTATACAGTGGAGTTCTCCTCTCGCAAGCATCGGTTTTAGAAGATTCCCGGCATCAATGGCGCCTTCAGCGGCACCAGCGCCCACTACCGTATGCAACTCATCTATAAAAAGTATTATTTCGCCTTCCTTTTCGGTTACCTCCTTAAGGACTGCTTTAAGTCTTTCCTCGAATTCTCCCCTGTATTTTGCTCCGGCTATAAGTGCTCCCATATCAAGCGCGACTATTTTCCTGTTTTTCAAACCTTCAGGAACGTCTCCCCTAATAATTCTTATAGCCAGGCCTTCAACTATTGCAGTTTTCCCCACCCCCGCTTCTCCGATAAGTACAGGATTATTTTTCGTCCGCCTTGAAAGAATTTGGACTGTCCTTCGTATTTCTTCATCTCTGCCTATAACAGGGTCCAGTTTATCCTGCCTTGCCATTTCGGTAAGGTCTCTCGAATATTTTTCAAGCGCCTGAAAAGTATTTTCAGGTTCTGGCGTTGATACTTTCTGATTTCCTCTTACATCCTTTAGCACCGAAAGAATCCTATTTTTATTTATCCCATATTCATCAAAAACTTTTTTACACCCTTCGGAAGAAATAAGAGCGAGAAGCAGATGTTCAACGCTGATATATTCATCTTTCATTTCAGAAGCTATATTTTTTGCTTCTATCAAAACTTCACTGAACGATCTTGAAGAATACACCTGTCCGACACCAGCTCCATAAACGGAAGGAATTCCATTCAATGCTTTTTCGGTAGAACTTTCGACACTTTCTGAATCGATGTTAAGTTTGGTTAAGATAGAACGGACAAGACCGCCTTTATCCAAAATAAGCGCCTTAAACAAGTGAACGGGTAATATTTCCTGCTGTTTATGCTTTATTACTTCTTCCTGTGCTAAAAGCAAAGCTTCCCTTGATTTTACTGTAAATTTTTCATAGTCCATAAAAATCCTCTTTCATTGAGTAATTCAGATTAGGTTATAGGCTGAAGACCGTTAGTCATTGTATATTCACTTTCTTTTTCTGCAAGCTAATAGGCTGCAAATGTCGACCCGAACAATATCTTAGCAGTAGGACGATAGTGACTTTTTTTATAAAATAGTTTTCTTACTTTAGTCTTTCAATGTCCTCATACAATGACGCCTTAATATACCCAAGGGCTGTTAAAATTAGGGGATTTTTGAACTAAGGATAAGTCTAAAATTGCGGCAAAAGGATACGTATTGGCATCTCAGTTATTTTGGATTTTATTAATTCTAGCCCCTTAGACGGAGGCAATTCCTCGACTTGATTATACCCCAATTCTCGTAGGTAATGCAAGATACCTCGTGTGCAATTAGGAGGCAATGTTGTTCTATCTGGGTTAAGGTGAGCATCACCCACAACAAGAATTATATTTGGCTCTGGATGTTGTACGATTAATTTTATGGCCTCAAAATCCAGTAAGTTGGTCGCAACTACATAGTTTGAAAACGGATTAAAGTAAAAGTTCATAATAATACCGAACCCTGCTATATCTTGTAAGATTGTGTCGTATATTAATTCGCCAAATGGTGTATTGTCGTACGTGCGTAGTATATCTGCTATACTCATTTTCTTAATATTCTCTTTTTCCCCTATGAGATCATACTGGGACAACACAGTTTCTAATAATTCAGCAGTACCAAATAAATTCAAAACAGGCAAATTCATGATATAACACTTTTTTTCAATAAGATCATATACGCTGGTGCCAGATAACTCTTGAAGCAATTTAGGCATACTTTGTGATAATTGATTGTAATAATCAGCAGGTGAGTCTTTTTTTGGACTTTTTGAGCTTCCTGGTATTTTGATGTTTTCAGTAAGTTCCTGCAATGTCAACTTAATATCCTCTCGAATAGACTTGGCATCTCTGCAATTCGCTTCAAAAAATATCTGACTTCTGGTAAGATAATCTTCAATTTTACATACAATTTCTTTATAAGTTAATTTTCCTTCTTGAGTATTTTTAAGACTTAGTGCTCCACACATATACTCCAAAGGTACTTGATCACATGATGGAAGCTGTATGGCAGGGGTAATTTTTTGCAACGCTTCACGTTCTCTTGTATAATAAGTCTCTCTATATTGGTTTATTTTTGCCATAACAAAACCATTACGAACAAAAAGGTCCAGAATATTAGAGGAATCATATATAGTTCTGCTTGCCATGACTGTCATATCTCCAATTAATCTCGCACGTTCCTCGGGATCGGCATCGCAAAGTTCTACTATTCCTTCGGCAGCAGCTTTTTTGATGACTGGATGGTAATTTATGCAATGCATCATCGAAAAAAGACGAGTTAGATCTGCTGCTGGATCTCTACATTCAGATGCATGTGGTAGTATGGTATGATACATAAGCTTTTCACGTAGGGAACGTGCACTTTCAGCCCTATTACTAAGTCCTTCATAAATTATACACACTTTCTTTCCATTTTTTGTCATAGCTTTCACAGATTCGGCAAATGTATCAAGCTCATCACGTTCATTAGCGTTTGTTCCCAAGAAATGATCATCACCAAAAATAAAGATATGCTGATTTCCACGCGTGTAATGATAGTAACTTTCGGATAGTCCATAAATGGCATTTATTGATAGAAACACTACTATATATGAATTGAAAAAATATTTTTTTTATTTTTACCATAATAAATCTTACTCCATAACAACAATTTTTAAACTATATCAAAGTAACAAAAAAGCTCTTCAGCAAAATGTGCGGGCAAAATTATAGAGTAAAAGCACATATAGTTCAAGAGAATTGGGGATTTTTTTTAAGATATTGGTGTTGTCAGATCTCTGCTACTGCGCTTCCGACAAGATGGTGTGTTGATTGTCAAATGAGTTTCATTTTCACCGAGCCGATCTATAGGGCAGGTTGTGGGAACTATCAAGAGTATTACAGCAAAAATTTTGTTTCATGAGTTTCCTGAATTGAAGCGTTGTCTTTGGGCTGGAGAATTAGGGACCCGAACAGCTTTCGCATGAAGCTGTAAAAAAATGCCCCCGCTACTCTGCGGCATGAGTTCTTTACCCTTGTAAAGTGTCGAAAGAATCAAAGCAATTTCGCCCTCTCTCCTTGGCTTTATACATTGCGATATCGGCCTGCTTTAAAAGCTCATCAAAATTGTTAACATCATTCGCAGGATTATAACAGGCTATTCCGATGGATACCGAAACAGGTATCAATTTGCCATTTATATCAAGGGGCTTACTGAAAAGTTTTACTATGCTGTCGGCTAGAAAACCTGCACCTTCGACATCTCCTATTTCTGTAAATACCAAACCGAATTCATCTCCACCGATTCTTGCCAGAAGATCGCCTGCCCTGATTCTCTGTTTTATTGCCGAAACCACGGACTGCAGCACCAGATCTCCCGCGTCGTGGCCGTATTGGTCATTGATCCCTTTGAAATTATCTACGTCTATCTCTAATACGGAGAATCTTTCCCTGTATCTTTTACATGTTTGAAAGATTAAATTTGTGAATTTTATAAATGTCCGACGATTGGTTATCCCTGTCAAACGATCATGCGCCGCAATATACTCCATTAAAGCAGTTTGTTTTTTCAGTTTTTTTTCATTTCTCACAAAATCCGTAATATCCCTGACTGTGGCTTGTAAAAACTTTTTGTCGCATAAACTGACTTTAGTCAGCAGGACAGTCGCGGGAAACTCTTTACCGTTTATCTTCTTATGCGTCCATTCAAAAAAATGGGATCCATTCTTCATAGCAGTATTTATCATCTCTAACGCTTTTTCCGATGAGCGTTTACCATCCGGCTGATATTCAGGAGATAAGTCATGAGGTGTTTTGGATATAAACTCTGACTCGTCTCTTGCCATAAACATTTTTATTGTGGAAAGGTTGCCGGCTGTAAACCGCCATAAAGGAGGTTCCAGAACCATAATTGCGTCGGCAGAAGACTCGTAAATAGCCCTTTGCCTCTTTTCGCTGTTCTTCAGTGCTATTTCCATATTCTTGCGTTCGGCAATGTCAAGTCCCATCCCAACAAGATAAAGCATTTCCCCCAATACAAGGAGATGACCGGTAAAATAGTAAGGGGTTTTGATTCCGTTCTTTGAAACAAGAGTTGCTTCTACGTTAGATTCACCATTTACAAAGGTTACTTTAATTCTTTCTCCAACCAGATTTTTCTCCTCTTCTGGAAAGAGATCAAGTGCATGTATCTTTTTCATTTCTTCAGACGAATATTCTGAAACAATTTCGAAGTTCCTATTCCATCGCAAAAAATGTCCATCGCTATTCAGAAGATAGAATATTCCGGGAAGGCTGTTTATTGCCGAATCGGTGAAATTCTTTTCTTCCATTAGCGAAGTTTCCATTCTTTTGCGCTCAGTCATTTCCTTTTCAAGGTTAACTATTGAGGTGGTGCTTTTCTTTAAATTGTTTATCATTGCATCAAATGCCTTGGACAACTGCCCTATTTCATCGTTTGACTCTAAGTCAATCGTCTGCTTTTCAAAATTTCCTTGAGCAACTTCACTGGTTGCATCGACAAGCTTTGAGAGCGGTCGTGAAATTATGCGGGATAGATAGGTGCTTAGCGCCAGAGTTATCATTAATAAAAATAGAGCAACAGCTAATATGCCAACTAGAATTCTCTGTGCTGCTTTGACCTCGCTGGTTGAATCTATCATAGACAGCATAATGCCGAGATTTCTGTCATGAGCGCCTTTAATCTTAAAACCACCGCAATAAAAGATTTTGCTGTTGCTTTTGAGGTTCCCAATGTAAATATGCCCCTGATCAATTTTATTAAAATTTTCTTCGGAAAGGAAATTTTTAGTTATTTCGATTTTTTTACTTGTTGTGCTTCCAATGATTATATGTTTTGGCAAATCATCCCAGTTATTCCTTACCCCTTGATTTTTCAACATTTCTGCATACTTATCTTTATTCACTGATTCTTTATCAACAATAATCGCATATTCGTTTCCTGAATCGCCTTTGATTGCTTTTAGAAAATGGTTGATTTCCTCTCCGAATTCCACATAGCCTATAAGAATGTTTCCGTCATAATATGGCGATACCACTCTTAAGGCAAAAGCAGTCTTTCCCAGTTCTATTTCAGATCCTGCCTGTTGACAATTCTTGGCTTTCAAGAAAGATACTCTGGTCACTGGATCATTGTAAATATCTTTGTCATGGACTCTGAGAAAGACTCTGCCGTCAGGCGAAATAAAGTAAAAATGGGTAATTAAGAACTTGGCTCTGAGTTCATTATAAAGAGGAAGTACGCGGTCGTATAATTGCTCTCTGTTATTTTGAAGGAATACTTTTTTGTATTTATCACTATCGACAAAAACTTTCAGCGCAGCAGAAAGTTTTTCCGTGTCGCGTTCCACGGTATTGTAAAAATTCCTTTTAACTTCCTTAATCTTTTCTTCAGCGTTATTCCGTATAGCCAGGCTTTGCATGTAAAATACAATCATCCCGAGAACCACAATAATTAATGACAAGCCCGAAAAGAACAAAACGATCTTATTTCTGATTTTCATTAGTTGCTCAACCTGTCAGATTTCTCATAACTATCTGTTTTTTCATTTTATCCCCACATCACAGTCAATTATTATAGAGCTCATTCCAATATTCACAATATTTTATTCTTAAAAGTGATGCACTCAGAGAGATCACCCCGCCAATCAAAACTCAAACCTTTCGAGCATTCCTGATATTTCGCGGGGCCCAATCCATGTTGAAGAATTGTAATGAATATGGTATACTCTCTATTACGGCTGTACAACGTGCTGTGATAGTGTTAATTATTAAGCTCTACTAGCAAACAAAGGAGGCGTCAATGAAAACAAAAGCGGGCTTGTGGATTGACCACAGAAAAGCCATTATCGTGACCATTTCGAACAAAAATGAAGCGTTAGAAGTAATAGAATCGGATGTTGAAAAACAGCTCCGTCGTACCGGTGATTCTCCTCTTAAAGGACGCCATGAATCATTTAATGTCCCTGCAGATAATAGCCGATACAAGGCTCATGCGGAACACCTCAGCAGTTACTATAAGGATATAGTTGAATGTCTTCGCAACGCGGAATCTATTCTGATATTTGGTCCCGGTGAAGCAAAAAGCGAGCTGAAAGGATATCTTGAACAGAACAAATTAGACGAAAGAATCGCTGACATTGAAACTGCAGACAAGATGACAGACAATCAGATTTTAGCAAAAGTTCGTCAGTATTTTTCGAAATAGTGATAACGTTTCCCACGGGCTCACGCCCGTGGCTAGAACATAAATATATTAGTTAATATTTATATGCGGTCGTCGGTCTAATGTCTAAACATTTCATTTAGGGATAAATGCGGCTACCTTGTAACTGTTTCCTACTTTCTTAACATATAATTCAAGAAGAACATCCTCGTTGGCTTTAGAGTATTTTGCCTTCCAGAGAAGAACCCAATACTCATTCTTCTGATAACTGCCAAGGTATTGCTTTGTTTTTATTTTACCCAAATTAGTCCCAACAGCCTTGTAAGCATCCTGGAAAATTTCATTAGTAAAACTCTTCCTTGATTCATCAGTAAAATCCCTCACATACGCTTCATAATTTCCTGAATCAAGCCCATTAATGACACCGTCTACCATCACTTGCCCGGCTTGTTCGACATCTTTGCATTGTGACAAATTCGACGAAGCGCAAATTTCTTTCTTCGGTTCAATCTTCGGAGCCTTATCTGATGAAACAGATGAACATCCCTGAACTAGCACTACGGTCAGAGAGGAAATGAACAATTTTACAAAACATTTTCTCATGTCAATTACCCTTTCTGTAAAAATTATAATTATTCAAGTACTTGGAAAATAATCTGAAACAAGTTATAAATCAAGATGAGGAATCGTAAAATGAGTGTAAAACCTGCGTTAAAGAGTCAAAGCAAGGTGAAAAACAATAGGATAGTGAAGGATTTTCAAATAATCATTTTAGGATATGTGTAACGTGAGTTAGGTGAACTTTGAGGCTAAAAACTATAAAAAACTTATTTTATATGAAAAACATCAAATTTGACAGAAAATCGGCTAATTGTCGATGAGAAAATAAAGCTTTTCCGTTCTATAAAAGTACGTAGAACTTAGGTTAAAAGACTAACTTTTGCCCTTTTAATGTACTTATAATTGTTAAAACAAAAATCTTCAGGGAGTTGGGTTTTTAAATGTGGACTAATATACGTTATGACTTTGCTTTCTATATTCCAAAATAATACAGAAGAACACAAGAAGCAATTTCATCTCACACACTTATGGCTGAAGTATTGCGATAGAAAAATTAAAAGGCCCGTAAATTTACGGGCTTTTTTTATATACTTATGCTAAGTAGAACTTCCTATGTTTATTATTTAACTATAATTCGATGAAAGCTAAGCATTCCCATACCAGGCATACCAGGCATGTACATGTTATAATTAGCAACTTCTACCAAGTGATTCATTGCATCTGAATTATAATATGAAAAGCCAAAAACTTCTCCTGCTATCCCAGAATTTATTGCGCCTGAATTATAAGCTCTAACTCCATCAACTGTTTTTTTCAAAAATATGTAATGGCATGCTGAACAAACGATATAGTCGCCATTAGGTATTGCTTCTATCATCCTTTCTATATCTGCAAGCACAAAATCAGTTCTTGGCTTTGGGTTATGCATTATTGGAGGTTCAATAATCAGTCCAAATTCTAAGGCAATTTTAGCTAATTCTTCAGGCCCCAATCCCATAACGGAAGTATTTGGTTCACCTTTTCTTGTACAACTCCATTCATCATATGGCTCTAAATTAAATTTTTCTAATACCATACCCCATAGACAATTTGGTGCAAATCCATTGGCAGCTTCTCTCAAAGTAACCGGACATCCATAGCTTGCACATAAATTCTTTAATACGGCTAATGCTGCCGACGAGCTTTTGGTTCTAATCGTTTCTAATTCCTCTTGAGAACGGCTGCGTAAATAATTAAATAGCGAGTTCATTGAACAGCTGGGCCCTTTCTGGCATATGACAACATTTTTTGATAAGCCTAAAACATCCAGGTCAGACGTAATTAGCCTAGTGTAACGTTCGTCAGTCTTTAATGATCTCACAATTTCACTTAGTCTTAAAATGACCGGATTCTTTTGTGCTGTCTCTACTTGCTCTAATAATTTCTCTACTCTTATATAACAAGACTTAACATCCCCTTCCATAGAAACATCAACTTTACCAAGTTTAAGGCCCAATAGACGTCTTGCGTTCTCTATGCGGCTCCTTAAACCATTCAGGTCTTCTATTGGATGACTAAAAGTTACTAAGTCAATTTTCAATTGTTCCAAAGAAGTCGGTACTGGTATAGTGCTTATTAGTCTGGACGCTTCTTCTAGTGAGTCTTGAATAGTTTTACCAATGCCATACTCGTGTCCTTCAATTTTTACTCTTATTTGACTTAGGACATTGCTATCAGTTGAACAACTGGGAACAACATTGCTCATGGGAACATTTTTTGATACAACTAAGACATCTGGCTTAGGTATAAGTGGTTCAGGACAAGATATGTTAGATTTTGATAACATCGCTCGTTCCTGTACCATCAAAGCTTCTGAATCCCCTTGTGTTATTGTAAGCGGACAAAACTCAAGACATCCCATGCCCGGCATACCTGGCAAATACATATTGTAATTAGCAATTTCTACTAAGCGATTAACTGCCCCGTCATTGTGACACGAAAAACAAAAAACTTCTCCCTCTATTGGATAATTTGTGCCTGAGTCATAAAGCCTAATTTTGTCATTACCCATCTTTTTCAAAAACACAGACCGGCACGCTGAACGAACGATATAGTCTCCATTAGGTATGACTTCTATCATTTTTACTATATCTGCTGTTACAAAATCAGTTTTTGCCAACGGTCTATGTTCTATTGAAGAACCAAAAACTAAACCAAATTCTGATGCCATTACACGTACTTCTTCAAACTTCAATCCCATGACGTAGCAATTTGAGTTACCTTTTCTTGTACAACCCCATGCGTCGTGTGGCATTAAATCAAATTTTTCCAAGGCCATGCCCCATAGGCAATTTGGCGCAAATCCATTAACAGCTTCTCTTAAAACCACCGGACATCCGTAGCTTGCACATAAATTCTTTAATACTGCTAATGCTGTCGGCGAGCTTTTGGACTTAATCGTTTCTAATTCTCCTGGAGAACGGCTGCGTAAATAATTAAATAGTGAATTCATTCCACCGCTGGGTCCGCGTTGGCATATAGTAACATTTTTTGATAAGCCAAAAACATCCAGATCAGACGTAATTAGCCTAGTATAACATTCGTCAGCCTTTAACGATTTCACAATTTCACGCAGCCTCAAAATAGCTGAATTCTCTTGTGCTGTCGTTAGTTGCTCCAATAATTTCTCTATTCTGGCATGACAAAACTCAATCTCTCCCTTCTTGGAAATATCTGCTTCATCAAGACAAGAATCTAGTAAACGTCTGGTATTCTCTATACTAATTCTTTTCTGATCCAGTTCCTCTATTGGAAGACTAAAAGTTACTAAGTCACTTTTCAATTGTTCCAACAAAGTTGGCACGGATGCAATACTTAGCCCTGACGCTTTTTCTAGTGCGTTTTTGACAGTTCCACCAATACCATACTCGTGTCCATCAATTTTCACTTTTATCTCGCTTAGTGATACGGCACTACAAACGGTATTAATTACTAATCCCAAAATAACACCAACCGAAAATTTTCTTATTAATGTCTTCATTTTCCTCCTCTTTTCTAAATTATTAACTGCCAATTACTCTGTACTTTTATTCTTTTTTGTGATTTTACTATATTGTTTTTATTTTTTTAAATTATTTATCGTGAAGAATGTTCACTTTTTTTATTTCTTGAGAATAAATGTGAAATTATTATATATAAGCAAAGTTGGTTTTTGATATTTAGGAGTAGCGAACCCATTCGTGTCAAAAACGGGCAAGTTTAAACAAATCGACTTAAATTACGTAAGTTCGATAACTCCTGAGGCTAAAAATCTTCTCAAAGCCTATTTTATATAGGAACAATCAAAATTAACTGCAATAATGTTGGGTTTTTGCAGATAAAAGTAAGGCTTTCTAACTCAAAATATTGCCTTTCAGTTCTATGAAAAAATACGCCGAACTCAGGTTGTGCAGTAACAATAACTGTTTTGATCAAGCATTATCTGTTCGCGATTTGAAATTTTGGTAGTATCGTTTCTTATTCCACTGTAACGCTTTTTGCAAGATTCCTAGGCTGATCTATCGAACACCCTCTTTCTTTTGCGACATAGTATGAAAAAAGCTGAAGAGCAACCACCGTAGGGATCGGCGCTATAAACTGCGAACATTTTGGAATCCAAATAACATCATTTACCATACTGGCAATTTCAGTATCGCCTTCAGTAGCTGTCGCTATAATGGGAGACTTTCGGGCTTTGCATTCTTGAATATTACTTATCATCTTGTCTTTACCAGGAATATCATTCGCCAGCGCAATAACAGGCACTCTTTCTTCAAGCAAGGCAATCGGTCCGTGTTTAAGCTCCGCAGCATGGTAGCCTTCCGCATGTATATAGCTTATCTCTTTAAGTTTTAGAGCTCCTTCAAGAGCTACAGGATATAAATATCCGCGACCTATGTAAAAAGCATTTTCAGCTTTGGCATATTTTTTTGCGATTTTTTGAATGTCTTTGGCTCTTTTTAAAACCTCTCTTACAATATCTGGGGTTTTTATGATCTCTTCGATAATTTCTATGCCACGCTGCCTGGAAAACCTTTTAGCTCTCCCAAGCTTTAACGCCATCATAAGAAGAACAATCACCTGACATGTAAATGCTTTCGTCGAAGCAACACCAATTTCTGGTCCTGCATGCAGATAGACCCCGACGCCCGTCTCTCTCGCAATCGTAGACCCTACTATATTACAAATTCCTGCGACAACCGCACCTTTGTTCTTTCCCTCTCTTACAGCAGCAAGAGTATCAGCCGTTTCACCTGACTGACTAATAGCCAATACCAATGTGTCAGGCCTAATTATAGGATTTCTATACCTGAATTCTGCAGCTTGCGCAACTTCCGTAGGAAGATCCGCAATGTCTTCAAAATAATACTCTCCTACAAGTCCCGCATTATAACTCGTCCCGCACGCCGCAATTATCACATTTGATATTGACGCTAACTCTCTCGAAGAATACCCAAGCCCGCTTAACACAGAAGATCCGTCTTCAAAATTAAGCCGTCCTCTTGTCCCATTGGTTATAGCCTCTGGCTGTTCAAAGATTTCCTTTATCATAAAGTGCTCGTATCCACCTTTTTCCGCAGCATTAGCGTCCCAATCTATATGCGCAAGTTCCCTTGTCACCGGAATTATGTCTATATTCCTGATATCAACCTCTTCAGCCCTGAGAACTGCAATATCCCCATCATCAAGGTAAATAACTTTTCTGGTATACGAAATAAGCGCAGAGACATCACTTGCAACAATCATCTCATCATTCCCTACTCCAATAATTATTGGGCTTCCTTTCCTTGCCGCAATAATGGTGTCTGGATGCGCCTTGGAAATCACAGCAATCCCGTAAGTCCCGCTGAGCTGTTTTAAGGAAGCGGCGACAGCCTTCAAAAAATCGCCCTCATAAAGTTCTGAAATCAAATGAACTATAACTTCCGTATCTGTTTCTGAAACAAACTTGTGCCCTTTGCCTATCAAATGTTCTTTTAGTGACGCGTAGTTTTCTATTATGCCGTTATGAACAAGCGCAAAGTTACCCTTTTCATCAAGGTGTGGATGTGCATTTTTCTCTGTAGGCGCACCATGAGTAGCCCATCTGGTATGCGCAATTCCTATACTTAATTCATTTTCATTCTGGCTAAAAGAAACCTTATCTACCGCCTCCCTTAAAGCATCCACCTTTCCTGTTCTCTTAATGACCTTTATCTGACTCTCTTTCAAAATAGCGATTCCGGCAGAATCATACCCCCTATATTCCAACCTTTTCAATCCGTTTAACAATGTATTGACAATGGGTCTTTTCCCGACATATCCAACAATACCGCACATAAATTTATCTCCTGTTCTATATAAAATAGTAATAAACCTTTAAACAATAATATTTTTCAGATAAGAAAAAAAACAAGCTATTAAACATCTTTAGTACTGCGCGTTTGTAAAATAAACATTTGTTTTTTCTCTGTTTGACTTAATTTAAATGCCTTGTAAGGTATACTTCATCTCATGATTTTATAGGTAATAAAAATTTTAAAGGAGTATTATGGGAAAGCAGTATAATAAATGTGAAAAAAGAGCTAGACGCAAAAGACACGACGACAGGCTAAAAGAAAAAGTAAAAAAAGTAATCAAAGCTAAAGCTAAAGTTAAAAAATAAATCAGACTATTATTCCAAAATATAAAAGCAGAACATAGAATAGCGGCGCATTAATAAGCAGGCTATCTACCAAGTCTAAAACACCTCCTATTCCGGGAATTGCATTTCCGGAATCTTTTATTTCTGCACACCTTTTCAGTGAAGATTCAGCCAAATCTCCTATAAACCCGCCGATGAATAATCCTGCACCAAGCACTATCGCCGTAACCATTGGGATTTGATATAAACGGCACATAATCACCGACACAACAATAGATGTAATAAGTCCTCCAATGGTACCTTCCCAGGATTTCTTAGGACTTATTGAAGGAATAATTTTATGATTCCCGTTTTTAATTTTAGATGTTAACGTTCCGATGGTATATGCACCAATGTCGCCAAACTTGGTAACAAGAATCAAAAAGACAACTAAATTTACGCCAAGATAATGAAGCCCATAGTCTTGCATAAATATCAGCGTTATAAAATTCATCGGAATTATTAAAATTACAAAAACACTTGCCAAATTTATGGCTTTCAAAATTTCCTCTTTCTTATTGATGGAAAGTAAAATTTTTACCCATAATACTATTATAAAAATAACAAGTACGAATATGCCGGTACCAATATCGGGTTCATAAATACCGTTAAAAATAAAAATGGCAAAAACAAAAGCCGCAAACACCTCATTTGCATATGCAAATTTACTAAGCCCAAACTTACAGAAAATAAGCGAAAGTTCTCTCGCCGCAAATATGGACAAAAAGATGCCAACAATAATAAAAATAGTTAACCCCAGAGCTCCCTTTATAAGAACAATGAAAAAGAAAACTGCCAATATAAGTACACTGCTAAAAAGTCTTGGTAAAAACATTTACACTCCTCCGTGTCGTCTTTCTCTCTTATAATAATTTTTAATAGCTTCTTCAAAATCCTTCTCCCCAAAATCAGGCCATAGTACATCAGTAACCCAAAGTTCAGAATAGGACAATTGCCACAATAAAAAGTTGCTAATCCTCATCTCCCCGCTGGTACGTATCATAAGGTCAGGATCGGGAACATCAGGTGCATATAAATACTTCGAAAAAAGCTTCTCGTCTATATCTTCAGGGCTAAGTTCTTTATTTTCAACATCCGTTGCTATTTTTTTAACAGCATCAACTATCTCTGCCCTGCCTCCATAACTTAGCGCCAATATTAACTGCCTGTCCGTGTAATGGCTTGTATCTTTTATAACCTTTTTTAATACGGTTCTGGTTATGTATGGAAGATCATCAATTCTTCCTATAACCCTAAGCCTTGTCTCATTTTTTTTTAAAAAAGATAAATTCCCTTCCAGAAACTCTTTTAAAAGAGACATAAGCCCCGAAACTTCGTCTTTCGTCCTTTTCCAGTTCTCTGTACTAAAAGCGTATAGTGTAATATATTCTATATCAAAAGCCTTTGCCGCTTTGAGCACTCTCTCTACCGTTTTTGCCCCTTCTTTATGCCCTTCACTCCTTGGCAATCCCCTTTGTTTTGCCCACCTCCCGTTTCCATCCATTATTATCGCAACGTGCTTAATTTTCTTTTCCGGAGTTTCAGCCATAGAAATATTCCTCCAGCATTAAACAGAGTGTGTGGTATATAGGTAGATGGTATTCTTGAATTTTATAAGTCTCTTTCTCCGGTACTTTAATTGTCTTATCTGCAATTTTAGCACATTTCCCCCCGTGCACCCCTGTAAGCAATACTGTCTTTACACCAATCACAGAGGCGACGTGCATAGCGCGCATTACATTCCTGGCATTGCCTGAAGTGGAAATAGCAAATAACAGATCCCCGGGCTTAGCCAATACATACAATTGCTGAGCGAAAACCATTTCCGCATTTACATCGTTGGCGAATGCAGAATGTAAAGCCGGATGGCTCATCAAGGATATGGCTCTTAGCCCCATTTGAAGCGATTTTGATAAAAAAAGTCCTTCCTCTCCGTACAGACTTTCAAGCTTTTTTTTCATATTATCATCTTTTAAATTCCTTGGAAGCGCAAATCCTTTCATCAATTCCCCAACTATGTGCTCAGAATCAGAGGCGCTTCCTCCATTCCCACAAACAAAAAGAGTCCCCTCTTTTTTATAACATTCTTTGATTATTTCGAATACTTCGGTTATATCTGTTTCCAGAGATGATAATTCCTTATATCTTGATAAAAGAGATGTTAAATATTTACTTGTCATATTAGTGTATTTTTAGTGTTGATAACTTTATTAATACTGTTCATAATATTGTCTATGAAAAAACAATTAACATTCGATATATTATAAGTCAACATAATATTAACACCATCAATTTTAGGTAAATTGTATCTGTTTAGTGGTTTTATAAACATTATTTACACGTTATAATAATACGGATTTATAAAGTATATTAAGATATTGTTATAATAAGTATTGTTAATATCTAAAATAATTCGGAGAAAAAATGAAAATAAAAGTTTCGAAAAATGTTTTATTAACGGCTCTTCAAAAGGTTGACAGCATAGTAGGAAGCAGGTCCACACTACAAATACTGAGTAATGTTTTTATAAAGGCTGTGGATAATAAACTTATTCTTGTAACTACAGACTTGGACATCCGCATTAAAAAAGAAATACATGCCGAAGTAATAGAACCTGGGGAAACAACATTGCCGGTCAAGAAGTTTTTTGAAATAGCCAGAGAATTATTAGGTGATGAAGTATATCTGGAAACAGAGCAAAATCATATGACAATAAGAAATGGCAGTGCAAATTTTAAACTTTTAGGCCTGCCTGCTGATGATTTTCCTGCGCCTGATGAAAGTTCAGTAATAAGAAGTTTCACTATAAATCAAAATGAATTATCTAGAATTCTTAATTTGATATCTTATGCCGTAAAACAAGATGAGACTAGAAAATCATTGAATGGAATACTCCTGAGCACAAGTGAAAATAATATTACCAGCGTGGCAACGGATGGAAGGCGGCTTGCTCTTGTTGAGAGAGGTCTCGAAAATTTTACAGGCACTGACGGCAATGTTATTATTCCAATAAAGAGCGCCAAAGAACTTGGAAAGCTATTAGGAAAAACAGGGTCGGTAAGGATAGAAATTTCGGTTAACCTTGTAAATTTCATTATGGATGATGCTACAGTTATGACTACAAAAATAATTGAAGAAAATTATCCTAATTACAGGCAGGTCATACCGGTAGCTTTTTCCAAAAACATTAATGTAAAAAAAGAAAGCTTTCTTTCTATTTTAAAAAGAGTGTCGACGGTTGTTTCCGAAAGAAGTAGTTACATAAAAGTAGTTTTTTCTAAAAATAAACTGGAAATGAGTGCGGCAAGCACTGAATTTGGAGAAAGCTGCGATTTTATGGAGATAGAATATGATGGGCCTGAGATAATAATCTCTTTCAATCCAATATTCTTAAAAGAACCATTAGAACATATTGATTCTGATAATGTTTCGATAAAAATGAACGATGGCTCCAGTCCTGTAGCCCTATCAAATGATGATGGTTTTCTATATGTTGTAATGCCTATGCGTAATAAGTGATGATAGAACGACTGATTTTGTCCAATTTTAGAAACTATCAGAGTCAGGATATAAAATTTGGGGGGAAAGTAAATATTCTGACAGGAGAAAACGGGCAAGGCAAGACGAATGTATTGGAGGCAATATATTTTCTTTCATTTTTAAGATCCTTCAGGACAACTTGTATAGATGATTTGAAAAAAATTGGGACAGCAGGTTTTTATTTAGGAGCAGTATTGCTGTCAGAAAAATGGAATAGATTAATAGAAGTTGAAAATTTTGATAAAAAATCTTTAAGGATAGATAAACTTCCGATAAAAAAATCAAGCGATTTTATAGGGTTGATAAAGCCTATAGTTTTCAGCCATGAAGATATAAAATTCATAACAGGTACGGCTAAAACCAGAAGAAGAAATCTTGACATATTTATTTCATTGCTGAATAAAAGCTACTTTTCAGACTTGCAGAATTATGTGGCGGCTCTGAAATCCCGTAATTTTATGCTCAGACTTGCAGAAAAGGATTTAAAAGCTATAGAATCTTACGAGCCCGTGCTAGCTTCTTACGGGGAAAAAATAGTTCTTGAAAGATATAGGGTTGTTTCTCTGCTTGAGGAAAAAGCGGATAAAATCATTAAGGAAATAAAAGGGAATGAGTTTTCGCTGAAAAAAAAATACTTTTCACGTATTAAATTTGAAGATTCCAATAGAGACTGCATTTTACGTCACATGGCTCAGGAAAGGCAAAGAGATATTAAAAGGGGCTACTCAGGAGTGGGGCCGCATTTGGATGATGTAGAGTTATATCTAAATAACAGAAGTTTGAAGTCTTTCGGGTCTATTGGCGAGTGTCGTATCGCGTCTTTGTGTTTGAAGCTTGCGGAGGCTGAGATAATAACGGAAAAAGATAGCCAGACGAGCATCGCGCTTGTTGATGATGTCAGCGGTGAACTTGATGCAAAAACCAAGGATGCTTTTTACAAAACGATAGACAGGTTCAGCCAGGTGTTTTTGACTTTTACAAAAGTTCAAAAAGAGTCTTATTTTGAAAAATCCACTAATTACTTTGTAAAAGAAGGAACTGTGTGCTGCTAACTTCTTATGTGCAACTTGTTACTTAAAAAATGTTGTTTTGTTTTTGTCAGGATTTTTTATAGAGTCAGAATTTTTGGGCTTGAGAATATCCCCAAAAATGAAGCTGTAATTTTCGAGTCAAATTACAGCTCGGCAATGGATCATTTGTTTATCGCGCTTGCGTGCAAAAGAAATGTCTGTTGTGTAATTCCGAAGCAAAACAGATCATTTTTGTTCTCTTTTATTTTTAAAATCTTAAAGTGCATAGAAGAACCTCAAGAAAAAACACTCCAGACGCATGCCGAATTTATAAAAAAAATAAAAAAAGCTTTGGCACAAAAAAGGGCACTCTGTTTTTTCCCTGAAAATCAGGTAACAAAAAATGGGCTCATAGGAAAGTTTCATGATAAACTTGCTGATATTGCATGGGAATATTCACAAGTAAAAATAGTTCCGGTTTATATTGGTCCGCCATTGCGCGGGAAAAATGGGTACGAAAAAAATATAAGAAAAAAAGGATTTATCAATGTTTGTTTTGGGAATACCATGTCCATTGACACAGAGCCATACAAGGTCAGAAATGCCGTCATGGAGCTTTCTGCAGAGGTAGAATATCTGCCAAGACACAATGAAAAAACATTGCATTACGCTTTTTTAAATAATGCAAAGGCAAAACTGTGGAAAAAGCTCTTTCATGAGGCTGAAGGAAAAACTCTTTCCATGTTTGAGATACTTTTAAAGAGTTTGCTGCTTAGCAGAATAATAAAACAGAAACAAAAACAGAGCCGCTACATAGGAGTTTTACTGCCAAACAGCAATGCGGCAGCAATTTCCATTCTCTCCGTTATGTACGCGGATTTAGTGCCTGCGATATTAAATTTTTCGATGGCGCCTCTTGTCTTCAAAAGAGCTCTTGAGAAATCAGGGATAGATGTGATTTTAACCAGCAGGTTATTCATAGAGAAGATTAAGTTTGAAAAAATGGCTGAAATGGTTTTTTTAGAAGATATCGCAAAAGAAATAAATCCTGTGGACAAGCTGTTTTTTGTATTGGCAATTTTATTTTTGCCTTCAGTGGTGCTCATAAGATTATTTTCAAAAGCAAGCTATGCAAACTTGCGAAATGCTGCGGTCTTGCTTTTTTCAAGCGGTTCCAGCGGCACGCCTAAGGGGGTTATCCTTTCTCATCATAATGTAAACAGTAATGTTAATTCATTCATAAATATTATGGGGATGCAGGCTGGGATGGATAAAATATCAGGATGCCTTCCTCTATTTCATTCGTTCGGGATGAATATTTGTTTCTGGGTGCCGCTAATGTACGGGGTTAGCGTTGTTTTTATAAAAAATCCTCTTGAAATAGATGAAGTAATAAAAAGCATAAGGGATTATAAATTAACGCTTTTGGCAACAACCCCGACCATATTGAATGCGTATATTAAAAAATCAGAAAGATCAGATTTTAAAACGCTAAGGCTGCTTATTCTCGGGGGCGAGAAATTCAATTCTAAGGACGCTAAGGGAATAAGAAATCTGACAGGGATAGAGCCCATTGAAGGATTTGGGTGTACAGAACTTTCTCCTGTAGTATCGATAAATATAGCTGATGATTTCAAAGATTTTAGCACAATGTCAGGAAAGGTTGGAAGCATAGGAAAAGCTTTGCCCGGGATAGCTGCAAAAATAGTTAATCAGGATACATGGAAGGATGTACTTCCTGATCGAAAAGGTTTGCTTTTGATAAAGTCTCCATCCGTCATGGAAGGATATTTATCTGAAGAAGCTACAAAAAATGCGATTATTGACGGATGGTATAATACCGGAGATATTGCCTCGATTGACGAAGAAGGATATATAACCATTGTCGGGAGAGTTTCAAGATTTAGCAAAATAGCCGGAGAAATGGTGTCCCACGAGCTTATTGAAGCCCTGATTTATGAATATTTGAATATTGGCGACAGGTTGCTGGCTGTTATGGGAGTAAAGGATGCTATGAAGGGAGAACGACTTCTTGTTCTTTATTCGGGGTTAAAATTAAACCCTCATAAAATTATTGGCTTTCTACTGAAAAAGGGGCTTTCTAATCTTTGGATTCCCAAAATTAAGGACTTTATTAAAATAGACGAAATTCCTCTTCTTGGAACAGGCAAGATGGATATTGCGAAACTGAATGAAGTGGCGCTGCGCTTTTCTTCCTAGCCCGGTTTTTTGAACACCCAAATGGCTTTTAATCATTAGGTGGGTTATACTAATGTCGCGTCGGGAATAAATGCTGAATGGAGTGTTGATAGTTCAGTAAAGCATGTGGAGGGGCGAGCTTCGTCTCGTCCGCCCTTATTTTCGGCTCCGACGAAGCGGAGCCCTCCATCTCACTCACCAGTATTCGACATGTGCACATAGTTTGGGGCAATATTTACATGGAGTGTTGGTATGGACATAAAAGATATTAATTCTGTTTCTTCTGATTTGAAACAGGCTTTTAGCAAAGCGCTTCAGGCTATTGATAAAAATAATCTTGAATATGCTACTGAAATTCTAAAAGGGCTGGTGTTGAAGGAGCCTGGATTTATTCAAGCCCGGGAAAAGCTTAGAGTCGTAGAAAAAATGCGAGCCAAAACAGGCTTTTTTGGGAGCGCGATATCCTCCATAAAAGTAAAAAAGACAGTAAAGCTTGCGCAATTAGACATTCTTAGGGGAAAATATTCCGATGCTATGGTTAAAGCAGAAGAAGCTCTTGCCATTCATGTAAGAGATTTGGGCGCTTTAAAAGTACTGGCGGAAGCCGGCACGGCTCTTTCGGCGTTGTTTATAGCTGTTGAAGCATATGAACTGGCTTACAGCTTTTATCCCGATAATCCTGAAGTGATAAAACTTTTGTCAGAAGTTTACAGGCTGGCAGGAAGAGGAAAAGATGAGCTGAAGATGCGGCAAAAACTTGTTAGCATGTTTCCTGACGATCTTGAGTATAAGCAAGAATCCAGATCTGCCGGAGCACTGGCTACCATGGAAAAAGAAAAATTTAATAATCTGGACTCCTCGTACAGGGATAAGTTAAAGGACGCTGAAGAATCGGGGCTTTTAGAGCAGCAGGAGAAGATCGTTCACAATATTGATGATGTCAGAGGGCTGGTTAATAGTCTGGAAGAACAATTGAAGGAATCTCCAAATTCTGTTTATATTCTCAGAGATCTGGCCTGGGCTTACTATAAGGCTGAATGTTACGAAAAGGCCTTAACCTATTTTCGAAAACTGCACACTTTGCAGGAACATTTCGATTTAAGTGCGGACAAGGCGCTTGAGGGTTCAGAATTAGCTATTTTGAATAGAAAGATAGACTCTTTGGCTAAAGATGCTGAAAGCTGTGGGGAAAAGGAAAAGCAAGCAGGGCTGATGCAGGAATTGGAAAGCCTGACAAGTAATAAATACAATATCCGAAAAGGATATGCAGAAAACAGAGTTAAGCTTTACCCTAATGATTTACAACTACATTATGATCTCGGAATTATATACTGGGTAGGGAAAGATATAGAACGTGCAATAGAAGAGTTTCAGATGGCTCGGAAACATCCCAAATGGAGCTTCTCCTCTCAAGTTCATCTAGGTTTGTGTTTTTATCAAAAAGGACATTATGAACTAGCCAAGGATCAGCTGAGTAACGCTATAAAAATGGAAAGTTCGAATGACAAGGAACTGCTAGATGCCGTTTATTTCTTAGGTCTTTCTTTTGAAAAATTAAAAGATGTTCCAAATGCAAAAGAATGCTTTAAGAAAGTTTATTCTGTAAATGTCAGATACAGAGATATATCTGAAAAAATAAAGCTATACTACAATTGATGTTTATTTATAAATCATAAGGAAAAATCAAAAAAAATAAATTCCGGGCTTGCCTTTAATTTTCTACTTGTGTACTTTATAATCCATTTTGCTTCTAATATGTGGTTCCGTAGCTCAGTTGGTTAGAGCAGATGACTCATAATCATCGGGTCGCTGGTTCGAGTCCAGCCGGGACCACCATTTTCTTTTCACGAACAGATCGCCGAGCTGTCCGTTTGGTGTGTGCGCATACTTCACTAAACCCTTAACCTCCATCTCATTCACCAGGATTTAATATTTGCGCATAGTTTGATGAATGTTTTCTATATTTTTGGTGTTATAGCTTTATATTAAACCAGAAAGTTGAGTATTTAATAATCAAACTTATAGAGCTGGAGAATGTTCTTATGCGAAAAGATTTTTTGCCTTTCTGCAGGCCGTCCATAAATAAAGAAGATGTAAAAGCCGTTGACGAAGTTTTACTTTCCGGCTGGATTACCACCGGCAAATGGAATAACGAATTCGAAAAGCAACTATGCGAATATACTGGAGCAAAATATGGCGTAGCGTTAACTTCTGCTACTGCCGGAATGCATATACTCCTCAAGGCACTGAATATCGGCCCCGGCGACGAAGTTATCACACCTTCTCTGACTTGGGTTTCTACAATAAATTTAATTACTCTTTCAGGCGCAACCCCGGTATTTCCAGACATTGATCGCGACACATTAATGGTGACCCCCGATTCAATAAAAAAGTGCATCACAGCTAAAACAAAACTTATCATACCTGTTCACTATGCCGGTGCGCCAGTCGACCTTGACGCAATCAATTCTCTAGCTAAACAGCATGGTATTACTATTGTAGAAGATGCTGCTCACGCCATTGGCACTTTTTATAAAGGCAAACATATCGGGCATGAAAATACGGCAATTTATTCTTTCCACCCAATAAAGAACATCACTACCGGCGAAGGCGGCATGATTACGACAAATGATCCGGAATTAATAGAAAAGCTCAGACGCCTAAAATTTCACGGGCTTGGTGTTGATGCTTTTGACCGCCAGCAGCAAGGCCGTTCTCCTCAGGCTCAGGTAGTTGATCCCGGATACAAATATAATCTTACGGATATTGCCGCAGTTCTTGGAGTTAAACAGCTTTCAAGGATTGGAGAAATAAACAAAAAACGTACTGAAATAGCCATGATGTACAGGCAAAAGCTGCAGGGAATTGAAGGGATTCTTCCGCTTAAAGATCCAAATTATGAATTTACCCATGCATGGAATCTCTTCATTGTCAGGGTGACGACTGATAAGATAACCAGAAATGCTTTCATGGAAGAGCTCAAAAAGCTTAATATTGGAACAGGCCTTCATTTCCTAGCGGCGCATGTTCAGAAATATTACCGAGAAACTATGAATATTGCCCCAGGAGTATTAGCAAATACAGAATGGAACTCTGACAGGATGTGCTCAATTCCATTATTCCCTGACATGACAGAGCAGGATGTTGATGATGTTGTGTCAGCTATCAGGAAAGTTGTTGGGTGATGGGGGATGGATCGTAGATCATAGTTCATAGTTGGTAGTTGGTAGTTGGTAGTTGGTAGTTGGTGGTTGGTGGAGGATGGTAGGGACGGCTCGCCGAGCCGTCCGGTAAAAGAAGATAGATAAATATTCACTAATATATTTATGTTCTAGCCACTGGCGTGAGCCCGTGGAAAACTTTATCACATAAAAATCAAGCCCTCATGCAGGGAGTGGCGACACTTTGAGTTTTTTCTCCAACACATTTCCCCGCAAAATACTAAAAAAAGAAATCAGTCGTTTTGAGGTTGCTAACATCTTTATCTGAATTCTTACCCGCCAACTGGTTCACTGGTTCACCAGTATAAACGGACAGCTCGGCGATCTGTCCCTACCAAGACTCACTACGATCCACCATCTACGACCCACTCACGCAATCGTGATGGTATTATCGAGATATACATCCTGGACTGCCTGGATAAGCTTAATTCCCTCTTCCATCGGCTTCTGGAATGCTTTTCTTCCCATTATTAGCCCTGTGCCGCCGGCGCGTTTGTTTATAACTGCTGTTTTAACGGCTTCCTTGAGGTCATTGGTTCCCGATGCTCCGCCGGAGTTTATAAGTCCTATTCTGCCCATGTAGCAGTTAGCCACCTGGTATCTGGTCAAGTCTATTGGATGGGTTGTAGTTAATTTTGAGTAAACCAGGGAGCTGGTTTTTCCGAATTTTACAGCATTGTACCCGCCATTGTTTGTCGGGAGTTTTTGTTTTATTATATCGGCCTTAATGGTAACGCCCAGATGGTTAGCCTGTCCTGTTAGGTCCGCTGATTCTTCGTAATTAACTTCGCCCACCTTGAAAGCATTATTTCTCAAGTAGCACCATAAAACTGTGAACATTCCCAGGGCGTGGGCTTTTTCAAATGCTTTTGAAACTTCTTCTATCTGCCGCCTCGACTCAGGAGAACCGAAGTAGATGGTTGCGCCTATGCCTGCTGCGCCCATGTTGAAGGCATCTTCTATCGAGGCGAAGAGCTTCTGGTCGTAGGTATTCGGGTACGAAAGAATCTCATTATGATTTATTTTTAACAAAAAAGGGATTTTATGCGCGTATTTTCTAGCGACTGATGCCAAAACGCCTAGTGTCGAAGCTACGGCGTTGCATTCGGCCTCAATAGCCAGCTTTACTATGTTTTCAGGATCAAAATAGATTGGATTTGGTGCAAATGAGGCTCCTCCCGAGTGTTCTATCCCTTGGTCTACAGGAAGTATCGAGAGGTATCCCGTTCCTGCAAGACGTCCGGTATTATACAATAATTGAAGGTTCCTAAGAACATTTATAGGCCTGTCTGACGGAGCAAAAACTTTATCCACAAAATCTCCCGACGGCAGATGAAGCATTTCTTTTGGAATAGCGGTGCACTTGTGGGTTAATAGAAATTCTTTTTCTTCTCCCAGAACATCGCAGACATTGATTCCCATATTTCCTCCTGTTTTTACGGGTTGGATTTTTTGAAAGGCCAGAGATTTTAAAATCTATAGTCCGATTATAGCTTGAGAAGTATAAAATTTTCATCAGCTGTGCGAATTTTTTTTTAAATACTCAAAGTTTAGGGTTTCAAACAGCTTGATTTTCTCACACGGAGGCACAACGGTACAAAGATTTCTCTCTGTGGTGAAAATGATCTTCCCAGCACCTTTGAGTGCCGGTATTCTTTTTAAGCATTTATGTCGCAACTCCTTTTAGGAGAGCTTGGTTATGGCTCTTTTTTCTATTCCACGGGCTCACGCCCATGGCTAACATGTCTATTATATTTATATTCTAGCCACGGGCGTGAGCCCGTGGAAAACTTTATCACATAAAGATCAAGCCCTCATGCAGGGAGTGGCGACACTTTTAGTTTTAGCAAGGTTGTCGGAACCGTAAAATACTAAAAAAGAAATCAGCCGTTTTGAGGGTGGTAACATCTTTATCTGAATTCTTACTCGCCAACTGGTTCACTGGTTAGCCTGTTCACCAACATTATCGGACAGCTCGGCGATCTGTCCCTACCCAGACCAACCACGATTCATGAACCAACTACTCCTGCCCCCTATTTCCAATGTATACCATTTTTGTGAACGTTACTTGACGGCTTGTTCTGAATGCCTGAGCGGCTGGAGTTTCATTTGCCGGATAAACATTGGCACCTTGGAGTTTTATCCATTTCTGCCATGAGTCTTTATCCATTACTGTCAGATCAACAGTAACTACAGAAGGAAAAGGAGTTGGTGAAGGAGCAGTAGTACTTATATCAGGATTAATAATCGTACTAGTATCAGTACCTGTAGCACAAGTAAAAGAGAGGTCTATGACATAAGGAATAAGTTTCTGGTAAGCTTCTGACGAGTTAGAATTTGCAGTAAAGGCCGATGTATCAGCTGCGAATCCCACTGTAAGATTATTAAGGTAGTTCCATTTTGGATTATCACTGCCATCTGAATTCTTGTCGCCTGTAACGCTTCTTCTGACCCATCCCTCATTTGCGTCATGATTAGTCGCATAATAGAGTTGATATTTTACTTCACAAAGAGTGGACGCACACTCAGAATTAGGAGGGATTGGTGTATCTGCTACAAATGCCAGCAATTCGTTCCTATACTCACCCCAGCCAGCCGGCCGGCCGCCATTCCAGTGCCAAAAAGGAGCAGAACCTTCACCATGATAAGCGCTTTCGAGATCCCTTGAAATCAGGTCTAGAGCTATACGTGCATCTTCAAAGGTTGATCTTTTTGCATCCGTTGTAGTCCAAGTGTTTTGCGCAGTTGAAAAAAAATGAAATGCTACAAGGATCAGGACTGAAAAAACAGCCATAACAGCCAGCAATTCAACTAAGGAAAAATACTTCCGTTTTGTCTTATCTTTCATAAATCTGGCTTTCATTAGAAACTCCAATAACTACCCAGTTTCCCGGCAAGTCCTTCAGCAAAGGACGTCATTAAGTCTATCAGACAGCTCGGCGATCTGTCCCTACCTAATTGTTTTCCCAAGGTTTTCTTATAGCAGGGCGTCCTTCTTTTACCACTTATTTCACTAAATACTTATCTCCGCTCGTAACTAGAATATACACCGAAGGTTAAAGAAACAAAGGAGCTCCTTACAAAACAGAAACAACTTTCCCAATTTTTATAAATACTAACTAGTCAGACAGATAAATAAATCTCTTAACGTAGAACTTGCTGGGCGAGGTTGTGAAGTCACGTTTAATAATTGCAAGAATCTTCTGAGACGCCAATATCTCATCGGCGTTGGGATCATAAACACTTGTATCTGTAGGAGTTGAAAGAGATTTTCCATATCTATCAAAACGAGTTCCTCCAATATCTCTAATAGCCTCCCCAACAGCTATTACAGTGTATTCTTCAGGAGACTCAGCCTTTGTAAGATTTATGAATTTTCCAATGAATTCTTCTTTCGTAGCATCCGTAGTACCCGTTGTCAACAAGTTCGCAACCGTCGTGTTGTTTAAGGTGTTAGCTCTTGTAGTAAAAGCCGTTCCTGTTCCCTGACTGCCGTTAACAGCTATTATATTATTCGCAATAGTATTTGCAGTTGTCACACTCGTAGCAGTCCCTCCAGAGCCTGGATTGTCCTTGCTGCTGCCTATTTTTATATTATCGAACAATGTTCTCAGAACGGATTGATTATCAGAATTTAGATTAATTTTTCCAAGGGTCGTAGTCCTTGATGTCATTTTTACCTGATCGAGGATGTTAGCATCTCCATCATCATAATTATTTCCTCCTGCTCCCACATTAACGCCTTCAGTTGTGTTATATTTCTTTAGATTTAAAGTTTGGAATGCTTTAGCTCTGTGAATTAATCCTAACTCCCATGGAGACTTCATGGGCGCATTCCGAATATACGCAGTAGATATTAGATAAGGATATGTTGCTGAAGGCTCGGGATCTGTAGAGCCTCCTGGATTTGGTGCAAAAACTGTGTTATTAGCAGTCAAACTTGGAGGAGGAGTAGAAGAAGTAGTAGTATAGGTCTTGAGACTCCAGTCGCTTGTAAGGGTATTCTGTCTTGGGTCATTTGTTTCATAAACGAAAATGAGCGTACCGGTAGTAGGAGTAGAAGAAGTACTTGATGCATTGGAAACTACCGGATACCATGTAGTATTATTGTCAAATATGAAAGAATAATCATATAAATCTGCAGTCCCGGCGCCAAACAGCCTCACTTTTAGACTGTTTATTCTTGCCATTATTCTGGTATCAGCATAAGAACTGCTGGTAGTTGTAGTAAGGGTACGCACGGCATCTCTTTGAAGCGTATAGTTGATTGTAGGAAGAATAGACAGTGTCGTGTTTGAATACCCATTACTAGTTGGTGCTGCTGAAGTTGTGAAAGGTGAAGACATGATTTCAAAGCTTTCAGAATCAAGTGTAGTTATTAAGGTTGGGGAACTGAACTTTCCCCATTGAAGTTCAATGTCTTCCATGTCTACTTTAGCCTGTATTGACTTAGAAACTCCATACATATCTACGACTTGAACTGTATCTGCAATATTTTCAGTAGTAAATGTGTATATATAACGTCTACTTCCTCCCGAAAGTCCATTGGTTGCAACAACAATTTTTCCTGTAATAGACACCATAACACGATTTATATAGGGTACTTTTTCCAGTCCTATATAAGTGGGATCTGTATTAGTCCCGCTGTCAGTAGTAGGAATATCATTAGAATCGCAGTAATCTATTAAGTTGGCTATAATCTGGCTTTGCGCAACACCCTTGTTAGCAAAACCACCTGAAGACTTCCAGCCGTTATCCCCAAGCCATGGTAAATAATTTGATTCACCAGATAAGGCAGTCATAAACTTTATGCCAGAAGCATTTCCTATTGAATTAACAGTTAATGTATCCCAGTCTGTTCTGGTAAGATTAAATCTATGATAGAATTCATTTGTATCTCTAATATTATCGTCGCTTACATCTACCCAAAAAGCCTCTGGATCTTCAAGCGCGTTTACATAAAATACTTTTCTAAAATAATCCCGTGTAGTATCATTATTCGCTGCAATGCCAAGCGCATTAAAAATCTTTTCATAGTCTTTCCAGTTTCCTGCATTTCCAATAGGAACAAGCCCCGGCGGACTGCAGGTTGCAGCACTCATTTTTTGAGTATATATAGCTGAAAATGCTGTTGTGTCAGCTTGCAACGAGGCCAGACTTAACTCAGTTAAATCCCTCCCTGGCCTGCCTACTACATAATTGCCTGCAGTATCGACCGAAGTATTCCCCCCGCCATAGTTGAATTCAGACGGTGGCGTTATTCCCCACGAATCAGCATTAACACCTGAGTCTATCACTGCCCATGGATCAATCTTCCCTTTATCTGGAACAACAACATAAGCTATTCGTCCAATGATTGTTCCAGTGTCTGCCTGATTTGTCCTAAAATAAATCCACGAAACATTGGTAGTATCACTTGCTATACACCCGCTAGGATAATCAACAGGTAAAGAATAGTATGTGATTCCATTAATAACCGTGGTAAGTTTTGAAGCAAGAGATTCCGTGTCAGCATTGGTCCATGATGTCATATCGCTGCGATGACTCACTATATTACTGAAGCTTTCCTGTGGATTAGTGCTCGCACTCTTCATTAATGCCACAGCCCTATTAAAAGCCGTTTGTGCAGCAACTCTTGCAGAAACTATATTCTGGTAGTTTGACGATGCTTTTTTTTCGACTATTGAAGTTGTCACATAGGCAATACCCAAACAAAGAAGCAACGCCGTTATGCCTATTGCTAGAATTGTCGCTATACCATTTTCATTTTTCATGGGGCATTTGCCATATTTTGAAAAAATTAAAAAGGCAGGAATTCTTTCCTGCCCCAAAAACCGTTTCCTCTCAAGAGGCACCTATACTGTTCAGGTCATAAACTTCAAAATAGTACCTCAGTTTATTCCTCTTGCTGTAATCTGTCTGATGCAATGGCCAGCTAATTTCTACATTAACACCTACGCCAACAGTTTTCTCGCTTGTACTAGTTGTTGTTGCACCAGAAGGAGGCGTAACCGGAGTTCCACCATCAACCGTTACATTTCCATTAGATCCTTCAAGCATTTGAATGTACCAATTCCCGATCCCTCCAGAGGAACCGGCCTTCCATAGTTTAATTTTCAAAGAACCATTTGACGCGGCATTCATAACTACATTTTTTCCATCAATCAATACATTTTCGCCATTCAGTGCAAGATTAGCTTCATCTCCACTTTTAGTTCTCAAAACTAAGCTATTTGCAGAATAAGTTCCGGCAGTACTATCACTATTCTTTTTTAAGTCATCTCTTGTAAGATGTGTTCCATCGGACTTTGTCATATCAAAAGCATAATCACTATTAGTAGGATTTATACCTATTCCGCTTTCGCTTGTTTTAAGAGCACTAGTATCTGTTGGTGCAAGTGTGGCAACGAGAACAAGATCCTGCATATCATATGCCGAACTTTTTTTATCTTTTGTATAAAGTTCAAAGCCATAAATAACCTGATTATCCGCAAGTTTGATTTTTCCATCATTAGTTACGTAGTCCTTAACTACTGTTGAAAGGGGTAACTGCGTTCCATACGCATCTATAGTAGGAACAGGATCTCCATTTTTAAGAACCCACACCTGATTGCTATCTGTTGATAAAACAGTTCCAGGATTATATTTGCCTTTCTTGTCTGTGTCATACTGGTCAGACTTAGCGCTGACTACAATACTTGTTCCAACTGGAGCATTTTCTCCTGAAGGAGTCCAATTATACGAAGACTGAGTAAGAGGACCTGGAGGATTTGCAATAAATGCGGTCCCGTCGGGTTTTGTAAGAGGAGTTCCGTCAATTTTTGTAGCAGTTACACTGACAGTAACGTTGGGATTGGCTGGCTGCATATATACACCAAGACACTTAAAAGACACATTAACCGGCGCAGTATTAGATACGGTTCCGCTTGAAATATTAAACTTAGGCGTTTCAGGAACCGGCGGCGGTTTATAAGCAATCACTTTTTCGTCTTGGCTATACGGTTTGCCCTGCCATATCAGTACTTGAGCGGAATAGTCCTGATCGCTTCTTGATGAAGTGCCTTTGGCTACTACGTAAACACCTTTGTTAGAGGTTGAATACATATTATCTCTTCCAGAAATCTTATTTTCCAAGGCAGGCATCGCACTTACAATAAAACTAGGCGTATCAGAACCGTTTAGAAAAATCTTATCTCTTGAGGGTAATCCAATAATTCCTTTATCATCCCATAAGGCAGAATCTTTTGCCAGACTGGAAATATACGCATAAACATCATCGGCAAAAATCGCTGAATAATTTTGCCCCATAGAATCTTTAGCTTGCTTCATTCCCACTGGGAAAAGCGTAATCACCGTGACCGCTCCGACAGCAAGTATACCAATTGCTAACGCGACCTCCACCATTGAGAACCATTTTTTCATAATCGTTTTCATTTCACACCTCCCGACCCCCTGTAGGTCATTTATAAATTAACAGTTTACGGAACCTCATTTTCGCCTCTTTTCTTCTTCTTTCCTACAATCTAATTATAACCATATCAATGAATAAATAAACAATGGGAAAGCGATTATGGGACAAAAATAACGATAAATATTTAACTTCCTAATAAGTAGTTCGTGGTGGCATGGCTAAAGGAATCGCCCTACCAATAAGGCATAAATATTCACTACCATTTTTGATTTAAAATAATTATATAACTTGTTTACATACAATAGATTGACTTGAATTGGCGCCATGTTATTGTTGTTTTTACGTAAACTATGACCAATACTCACACAGAGAAGGGAAGAGATTCATTCTTTGTGTCGTTGTGCTTCCGTGTGAGAAAATTAAGCGCCGCATTTAACACCCTTCACTGAACTCTTACCGCTTCGACGGGCGGGGCTGAACGTATGCGGACGCAACGGTCTTGCTAAAACTAAAAGTGTCGCCGCTCCCTGCATGGGGGCTTGATCTTTATGTGATAAAGTTTTCCACGGGCTCACGCCCGTGGCTAGAATATAAATATAATAGACACGTTAGCCATGGGCGTGAGCCCGTGGAATAGAAAAAAGAGACATTTTTATTAAATGTCTTGTTTATTTACATGCAAAATATATTTTTATCTATCCCAAAACCCAAAACCCAAAACCCAAAACTTAAAACTTAACACTAGAGACCCATGAGCATCTTCAAATCTTATGATATTCGGGGGATATATCCCTCACAGATAAACGAGGAAATCGTTGAAAAAATAGGCAGAGCTTTTGCTACTTACTTGAGTGCGAAGGAAATCGTTATCGGATACGATATGCGTACGCATTCGAAGTCAATTTTCAAAGCTCTGGCAAAGGGTATCGTCTCAACCGGTGCGAATGTTATAAATATCGGGTTATGTTCAACGCCCATGATATATTTTGCAAACGGCACGCTTAAACCCGATGGGAGCATAATGATTACTGCTTCGCATAATACCGGAGAATGGAACGGCTTGAAGCTTTGTCGCGACAAAGCTATCCCAATAAGCGGAAAAACAGGCATTAAAGAGATAGAAAAAATTGTTTTTTCCGGGGTATGGAAAACTTCGAAAACAAAAGGTGTAGTTAAAGAACATGATATCAGCGAAGCTTATGCGAAACATATAAGGAGTTTTTCAAAATTAACAAGAAAGCTCAAGGTAGTTGTTGACTTTGGGAACGCTGTTGGATCCATAGAGATTAAAGGAATCAGAGATCTATTTGAAATAATTCCATTATACGAAGAACTTGATGGTACCTTTCCGAATCACGAAGCCAATCCTCTCGTTACTGAAACACTGCATGAATTGTGTCGGAAAGTAAAGGAAACAGGGGCTGATTTCGGGGCAGGTTTTGACGGGGACGCTGACCGTTGCGGGTTTGTAGACGACAATGGCGAAATTATCCCGATGGACCTTTTTACTGCCCTTATAGCGGAAGATATTCTCAAGGGCGGGCCGCAAACTATTTTGTACGACCTTAGAAGCAGCAGGGTGGTTAAGGAATCTATTGAAGCTAATGGAGGTAGGGCCGTGATGTGCAGAGTGGGGCACTCATTTATAAAAGCCCAAATGAGAGAAACGAATGCCGCATTTGCCGGAGAACTTTCGGGCCATTACTATTTTAGAGAGAACTTTACGGCGGAGTCACAGGCTCTCGCTTTCCTTAAATTTGCCAATTTTATATGCGAAACTGGAAAAACTGCATCAGAATTGCTTAGGCCATTAAGAAAATATTATGCTACCGGTGAAATAAACTCTGAAGTCAAGGATGTAAAAAGTGTTCTGAATAAAATCAGGCAAAAATATTCTGACGGAAAAATAGTGGAGCTTGATGGACTTACCGTGGAATACGATGATTGGTGGTTTAATGTGCGTAGTTCAAATACTGAACCACTGCTGAGGCTCAATCTTGAAGCATCAACAAAAGCCGACATGGAACAGAAACGCAATGAACTGCTTGCGGTGATAAGGGAAGAGGGGTGAGTAGTTGATGGTTGATAATTGATGGCGGGCTGTACGAGTTAACTAAACCATGTGCCAGCAGGGACATAGGTCGATCCATCGAGTGGAGGGACGAGCTTCGTCTCGTCCGCCTTTCTTTTCGGCCCCGACGACATTTCTAACACGCATGGTAAAAGCGGAACCCTCCACTTAAGTCATAATTTGCGTATGGTTTGTAGTTCGTGGCGGCTTGGGTAGGGACAGATCGCCGAGCTGTCCGATAATATTGGTGCACCAGTGCACCAGTTGGCGGGTAAGAATTCAGATAAAGATGTTACCAACCTCAAAACGGCTGATTTCTTTTTTTAGTATTTTGCGGTTCGTGGTTCATGGATCGTGGATCGTGGGTAGGGCGATTCCTTTAGCCTTGCTAAAACTCAAAGCGTCGCCACTCCCTGCATGAGGGCTTGATTTTTACGTTATAATCTTTTCCACGGGCTTACGCCCGTGGCTAGAATATAAATATAAACTTATTAGCTGGCTCTTTGCTATTCCTTGTACTCGTTAAAGAACGTTTCACCGGCATCGACTGCGCGCTGATTAACTTCCACATATTTTTTATTCTTGATGGATAAAGGAAGAACTTCCTTCAACACATCGACAGGGAATACGCCTGTTAGTTTAGCATAAAATGCTAGGATAATGACTGCCGCAGCTGCCGTAAGTCCGAGATTATTGGCCATTTCGGTAGCGGGTACGTAATACGCTTTAACATCTTTTCTTGTTACTTTCTTTGGTACGATAGAGGAGTTTACGATAATTATGCCTCCTTTTTCAACGTCATTTTCGAAAGTTTCAAGAGAAGGCGCATTCATTGCGATAAGAACATCGGGTTTGTCTACTACCGGCGAACCAATCGTTTCATCGGATATTACGATGCTTGCGTAAGCTGTTCCTCCGCGCATTTCTGCTCCGTATGATGGAAGCCAGGTAGTATTAAATTCAGCGGTTTTTCCGCAGTTTGCAAGCAGTACGCCCACGGACATTATTCCCTGCCCGCCGAATCCTGCTATTTTTACTTTGTGCTCGCCTATTTTCTTCAACTGTTTTTGAGCCTTTTTTTCGTTTGCCGCAGATACTTCAAGCAGCTCAAAAAGTTCTTTATCATCCAGGAATGGGAATCTGCCATGACTTTTTATTCCGGTATCAACATCTCTGAAATTCTTTACTTCATAAAATTTTTCAAGATTTTCAATAAGCCACTTCCTGGAATCTATCGCGTTCATTTTCCAGTTTATCGGACAAGGCGAAAGTATTTCAACGAACGAGAATCCCTTCCTGTTTTTCTGGTTAGAAATAGCTTTTTTTATGGCTTTCCTGGTCTTTAAGGTACTTGTTGCATTGCCTACGGAGCACCTTTCGATAAATACAGGAGCTGTGAGAGTATTCAAAAGTTCACTCATCCTGATAGGATATCCATCTCTTGTGGCATCTCTGCCGAAAGGAGTTGTTTTTGTTTCCTGGCCTATCAGAGTGGTGGGGGCCATCTGGCCTCCGGTCATTCCATATATTGCATTGTTAACGAAGAATACTGCAATATTTTCGCCTCTATTAGCGGCGTGTACGATTTCCGCCATGCCTATTCCCGCCAGGTCTCCATCTCCCTGATATGATATTACAATTGAATCATCAAGGGTTCTTTTTATCCCGGTGGCTACGGCCGGAGCTCTTCCATGCGGACACTGTACATGTCCCGTATCAAAATAATAATGGAGGAATGTGGTGCATCCTACCGGATTGCAAAATATTACCTGGTCCTTAATTCCCATCTCGTCAATGGCTTCAGCTATAAGCTTGTGAACTGTGCCATGCCCGCATCCTGGACAGTAATGGGTTGTTTTCTGCCCTGGTCCTTTCCTTGTGAAAGTATCGTAAAAGGCATTTGGCTTTGTATGTTTGATCATAGTAATTCCGCCTTTCTATATTGTTTTTTTAATTTTATCTACCAGTTCCGTAACTGATGGAACAACTCCGCCGTACCACCCTAACCTCTTTACGGGAACCGAACACTGTACTGCAAGTTCTATATCATCTGCCATTTGTCCTTCGTTCAACTCTACAGAAATGATAGACTTGAGACTTTTCGAAATTTCAAGGAGACGCTTTTTAGGAAAAGGAAAGAGTGTTTTAGGCCTGAACAAACCTATTTTAATGCCCTGTGCACGGAGGGTGCGGATTGCGGTTAGCGCTACTCTGGAAGATATTCCGAAGGCGACAACAATATGTTCAGCGTCGTCTGTGGAAGTTTCCTCATACTCTACAATATCCTCTTCCAGCTTCTTATATTTTGCGAGAAGGTTGTCGACATTATCAACAAGCGCTTCTTTAGTCATGTGAATAGATGAAATAAGGTTCGTTCTACTTTCTGCGTCCGCGTAAACACTCCAGTCTTTACGTTTGCTTTTGAGAACTTTTGCAGGGAAAGAAACAGGTTCCATCATTTGTCCGATGTAGGCGTCTGAAAGGATCATAACAGTCATTCTGTATTTGTCGGCCAGTTCAAAAGCTTTGTACGCGAAGTCAGCCATTTCCTGAACCGAGTTTGGCGCAAGAACTATGTTTTTATAAATACCATTTCCTCCGCCTTTAACTACCATATTGTAGTCACTCTGCTCTGGCCAGATATACCCGAGGCCCGGGCCCGTTCTTTGAATATTTACGATAACGCTTGGGAGATTGCTTCCAGCCAGATATGAGAGACCCTCTCCCATAAGGGCGATTCCAGGGCTGGATGATGCTGTCATTACCCTTGCGCCGGCAGAAGCCGATCCTAGTATCATATTAACGGCAGCGAGTTCGCTTTCTGCCTGCAGAAAAGTTCTTCCTGCTTTTGTAAAATAATAGGCGCCGGATTGTGCTATTTCACTTGCAGGCGTAATAGGATAGCCGAAAAAATGGGTGGCTCCGCCAAGCAGAGCTCCGTGCACTATGGCATCATTTCCTTTCATTAACTTTTTCACTTCTTCTCCTCCTCATCCTTGTAAACAGTAATAGTTCCAGGTTCCGGGCATACATAAAAACAAATGCCACAACCTATACAGTTGGGATTCTCAAACTTAGCAAACTGATACCCCATTTTATTTATTTCTGAACTTATGACGATACATTGTTTCGGACATGCTTCGACACAGACACGGCACCCTTTGCAAACAGTGCCGTCAAGCTTTATGTAGTTTTTAGCCATCCCTTATACTCCCATAAAAAAGTCATTATTATCAAAGTTTTCAACATAAAAATTAATATTGCTAACAGCTGCTGCCACACTGCCTGGCAGTTCCGTTATTTCCATTCTGTGCCCCGGGCAGCCAAGCTTGGCGCATGCGATAATTCTGTTTTTGCCTGGCAGCTTCAATTCTACTGCTTTCATTGAGCTGCAACTGCTTAAACTGCATTTTTCTGCAAATGTTAAACTTACTCCGCAAATAGGGCACTCAATTTCGAGTGAATCAAGTGATTCTGAATGCTTTGGAATAAAACTGTAAAGCTTGGAATGGCTGCCCCAAAATGCGTCTACAAATAAATATCCGTGATTAAAGCCGTCCTTAACTTTGAGTTTTATAGCCGGTTCTTCATGTATCTGAATTGATTCGTCCATAAGGATGTGACCATTCGGGCAAAGTAACTTCTCAACAACGAGGAAGTTCTTATTGTTTCTCCGAACCAGCTTCATCCCTTCCGGAAGAGACTCAAGAAATTCTTTTGGAATCTTTTTTTGAAAAATTTCCATAACAGGACTCCTTTTAAAAAATTATTATTACCAATAAAGTTTAAAGATAAAAATTAATGAGGAATGCGTTGAGATGTTATTTGTATTCATTTAAATTTGCTTTTCCGGTAACAGAAAGCATTGCGCCTTGAAACAGAGCTTCCATTTCATTTTCTCCCGGATAAACCATAACTTTAGATATGAATTTTACTCTGGTTGTTATTTTTTTTACCATTGATTTATCGTAAGCTATACCGCCGGTCAATGCGATACAATCGACTTTACCGTCTAGTACGGCGGCCATGGCGCCTATTTCTTTAGCTACCTGATAGGCCATAGCATCATGGATAAGTTTAAATTTCTTGTTTCCATTTTTAGCTTCCTCGCTTACTTCCTTTATATCTCCCGTACCAAGGTATGCCAAAACTCCACCCCTGCCATGTATTTTTTTTGCCATTTGATCCTTTGTGTACTTGCCGGAAAAACACATATTTACCACATCTTCAGCAGGAAGGGAGCCGCTTCTTTCCGGAGACATAGGGCCTTCTCCGTATATTCCATTATTTACGTCAACAACTCTTCCTTTTTTATGAGCGCCTACCGTAACTCCTCCGCCCATATGAGCTACTATTACATTTACTTTTTCATACTTTTTTCCAAGAGCCGCAGCGGCTTTCCTTGCTGTTGCCTTTTGATTCAACGCATGAAAAACAGAAGTTCTCTCTATTTCCGGGATGCCGGAAATCCTTGCAACATCATCGAGCTCGTCAACAACTATCGGGTCTACGATATATGATGGGATATTCATATCTTTCGCTATGTCATAAGCTATGATGGCGCCAAGGTTAGAGGCATGTTCTCCTCTTTCAGCTTTCTTGAGGTCTTTGATCATTTTACTATTTACGGTCCATGTGCCGCCGGAGATAGGCTTTAAGAATCCGCCCCTGCCTACGATGAACATGAAATCGCGGGTAGAAATATTGTCTTTTGAAAGAATATCTTTAATTGTATCTGCTCTGAAATGATATTGGTCTATAATTTTTTCATATTTGGACAACTCTGAACTATTGTGCCTGAGCGTTTCATTAATGATTTCCTTTCCAGATTTGTCATATACCGCAATTTTCGTTGATGTTGAACCAGGATTAATGACTAAAACAAGATTTTTCATTAATTTTACCTTCCTAGAATTTATTCTTATCGTGCTTGGCTAATAAGCTTGCCATGACTATTGAATTGAATTTGACTTCAAACGTATCGGAACGTGATGTTAAAACGATTGGAGCGCTAGCTCCGGCAATTACTCCCGCACAAAACTCAACGGAGAAATAATTAAAGGTCTTATAGAGTACATTGCCCACTTCAATGTACGGAACAACTATTATATCTGTGTCTCCTGCTACCGGACTTTTTATTCCTTTATGTTCTGCGGCGTTTGCCGATATTATATTATCAAAGGCCAACGGTCCGTCAACAATACAACCAGTAATCTGGCCTCTATCGTTCATTTTCGACAATACAGCGGCATCTATTGTGGCTTGCATTCCGGGTGAAACCGATTCTACGGCACAAACTAGCGCTACTTTTGGAATTTTTATGCCAAGCTTGTGTGCCACATCAACTGCATTTTCTATTATTGCTTTCTTCTGCATTAGATCAGGAGCAATGTTAATAGCAGGGTCTGTCATTAAAATTGGGCGTTTTCTGTGGTCGCTGAAAATAAACATTGAAATGAAGCTTAAAAGTTCTCTCTGTCTAAGCCCCCATTCCTTATTTAGCACTGCCTTAAGAAAAATGGAGGTATGCACCAACCCTTTCATTACCATCTGCGCTTTACCGCTGGACACCATTTTTATCGCGATTTCGCAGGCTTCTTCGTCGGATTTACTGTCTATTACTTCAGTCTGAAACGTGAAAGAGTGAGCCTCTATCATGGAGTTAATTTTTGACGCATCTCCAATTAGGACAGGAATAACCAGGTTATTTTCCACTGCTTTCTTGAGGGAAAGTAAAACATCCGTATCATGCGCACAGGCAACGGCCAGTTTGAGAGGTCCGCCCGCTTTTGCGTAGTCGATCATTTCATTAACGCTGTTGAACATTATTTTTCAAATTCCTTATTTTTATATTAAAATTCTGTAAAAAAATTAACACTCCTAATCGTGTCTGCGTTTGCCAGTACCATGACAAGCCTATCCACACCCAATGCGCACCCGGCAAAAGGTTCTATTCCATATTCCAGGCATTTGAAAAAATCTTTATCGTCAGGGTATGCAGGCAGTTTATTTTCTTCTCGTTTTTTGTGCGCTTTTTCAAATCTCTTTTTCTGTTCGTTGTAGTCTGTAAGTTCCGAATAGGCGTTGGCAATTTCTATACCGCCTAAATATAGCTCCCAACGTTCTGCCGTGCTATCATTTTCATTAATTTTCGACAAGGCGGCCATTGATGATGGATAATCTTTCAGAATTACAGGAGAATCTTTAGGAAGGTTAGGCTCGACTTTTTCTGTGAGCAGTATTTCGAATTCATTTTTTGCAATTGCTTCCTCTGGAGTTACTCCTGCAAACTTTAAAAAAGCTTCTTTTACTGTAAAAACCTTCCATTCTCCGGCAAAATCTATTTTTGAATTTTTGAACTGTACTTTGCTCGTTCCTTTTACTTTTGTTACGATTTCAAGAAGCAAGCCTTTTAGAAAGCGCATTAAGCCAATATACGTTTTTCCCGTTTCGTACCATTCAAGCATTGTGAATTCTACGTTGTGAAGTTTTCCCACTTCTCCTGCCCTAAAACATGGACTTATCTGGAAAATTTTGTCATAACCGGCAGCAGCAACCCGTTTCATGTGCAATTCTGGAGAAGAGCGCAGGAAAAAATCTCCCGCACTGGGTGCGTTAATATAATCTTCAGGGGCAGGAGCTCTGACCAATACAGGAGTATCGGTCTCTATAAAGCCCCTGCTAAAGAAGCTGTTTCTTAGTTCCCTAATAATTTCGCTTCTCTGAATAAGATTAGACTTTATAGACTCAAGTCTTATTAAATCATCAGGCTTTACTAACCCTTTCGACATAATCGCCTGTTCTTGTATCGATTTTTATGATATCGCCCTGGTTAATAAAGAGAGGAACCGCAAATTCGTATCCGTTGTCAATTTTTGCCGGCTTCATTACATTTGTGGCCGTATCCCCTCTTGCTCCAGGTTCAGTTTCTGTAACCTTTTTCTCGATGAATACAGGAAGAGTAACTTCAACGGGTTTACCATTGAATAACAGGATCTTACAGAGAGACTCTTCTATAAGAAAATACTTCTGTTTTCCCAATGTTTCTGTGGAAACGCGAAGCTCTTCATAAGTTTCAGCATCGCTGAAAACATAAAGGTCTCCTTCCTTGTAAGAGTAATACATTTCGCGTTCTTCAAGGTCTGCTTTTTCTATGCCTTTATCGGACGAACGATAAGTTCTATCCATTGTTGCGCCGGTAATCAGATTTTTAAGCTTGCATTTATAAAGCGCCTGGCCTTTGCCCGGCTTGCAAAATTCAAATTCTGTTACAGTCCATGGAGCCCCATCAATCTCAACTTTCAACCCCTTTCGCAGGTCTGCGACATTGTACATCTAAAATTCTCCGTTGGTGTTTTTCTTTAAAAAAAGTAATTTAGAGTAAATCTTCTATACAATTTTGCAAATTATTTCAAACAGATAGGATGTTTTTATTTATTTAATATCAAAATCCAGAATTAAAGGCAGATGATCTGAGAGTTTTACTTCAGGAATTTCAAAGTTTTTTATCATTATATTTTTTGAACAAAGGATAAAATCCAATTGATGTTTTGGCGCCCACGATGGGAAAGTTGGAATGCCATCAATATTGGGATTTATCAGATTAAGTTCTTCCTGGATTGCTTTAAGCTCTTCGGCGCCACCAAACGTGTTAAAATCTCCGGCAATGATTACGGGGTGATTTTTATTTGATGCCAGAAGATTTGCAATATGGTTAAGCTGTATTCTTCTGACTCTTTTTGAAAGAGAGAGGTGCAGAAGGAAAAATCTAAACTCCTCAAGAGCAAGCTCAATTATCAATTTTTTGAACCCGCTCGGGAAATAGTGATATATCCCGCTTGAGGTGTCGTCTTTAGTAAGAATTGCATTTCCCTGTTTTCTTAAAATAGGAATTATTCTCCCGCTCAGGCGATCGCCATATTTTGTGGACACATGGCAAAACTTATTAATATGTTTGCTTATCCTGGCCGCCTGATTAATGCTGGAACTCCTGTAAGACCCAGTATCAACCTCTATCAGGCCAATAACATCTGCGTGCTGAGAATTTATAAACCTGCTAATTTTGTTAAGGTTGCCGCGGGTTGACATGAAGTACCTGTAAATGTTTAATATGTTATCAGAAAAGCTCTTAGGCGCCCCTGTCCCGTAAGCCATATTGTATACTAAAATTCTGTACATGTTTCAATCCAAAGGTTCATGTCATTATTATCATTGTAAATAATTAATCGAAAAATCCCCCTTTTCAATAGGTGTTTCTGTTTTATCTAAAAGTAAGCGCCTCCGTAAAGACTATGGTTTTCTATATATTTGCAAACAAGTGTAGGCATAGGCAATTTTAACTCTTCTTTTCTTTTTATTAATTCTCTGATTTTCGTAGAGGATATGTCGTATACTGGCAGAGGTAACACTGTTTTGAACAATCTTTCTGCTGTTTCTGAATCCCAGTATATTTTTAATTTTTCCAAAGTAATATTTTCATTTGGTCTTGGGTATGTAATTATTCCATACCCCCCTATGAGTTCTTTTGCCTTGTGCCATGTGTGGATCTGGGCCAGACTATCCTCTCCTATTATCAAATAAAAGCTATCATCAGGATAGTTTGAAGAAAACCATTCCGCCGTATCATATGTGTACGAAGGACGGGGAAGTCTTTTTTCTTCAATCTCTGACATTTCAAAATAGGATTTCCCTTCAATCGCCAACTTTACCATGCCGGCTCTGTGGGAAAATCGAGTTACAGGCATTTCTGGTTTATGTGGAGGCCGCGCCGCCGGAATAAAAATTATCTTGTCCAGGAGTTTTTGGACAATAATATTTTCTGCCAAACCAATATGCCCGTTATGAATAGGATCAAAAGTTCCTCCAAAAAGCCCTATTTTTATCATGCTAAACCTATTATTTCATTTCATCAATCTGCTTGACATACTATATAATGTCCATAGAATCAATGCTAGAGCTTTTCCAAATAGCAGAGTTTACAGCTCAGGACAGCCCGGATAAACACAATAAAAGAGATTTACCCATCCCGGACTCTGTCTCAATATACATTCAGTGATGGGTATCGTGGATAAAGTATATGAACATCTATCAGGAAATCGTTAATTTCCAAAATGCAAATATCCCGTTTGTCGTAGTATCCGTGATTTCAAAGGATGGACATGGTCCGCAGATCCCTGGCGCAAAAATGATAGTCACTGGCGAGGGGAAAATAATAGGGACAATAGGCGGAGGAGCGCTTGAACTGCTGGCAGGGAAAGAAGCGCTTGCAATGCTTTCTAACGGCACCAGTTTTTTCATAAAAAAATATACAATGTCAGAAGATAATGCTATTACAGACTCCGTAAAAACGGGGATGATCTGCGGGGGTACTATAGATTTGTTGTACGAACCGCACGGAGAACTGGCAACTGTTTATATATTCGGAGCCGGACATGTGGGGCAAGCTATCGCATACCACCTTGCAAAGTTAGACTACAGAACCATAATGTGCGACTGCAGGCCTGAATATAAAAAAGAGATATCTGGTGTTTCTGAGATCATTATTGACGATTATTCAAGAATATTGGATGACAGAAAGGTCTCCCCAAACAGTTTTATGATTATTGTAACACATTCTCACGAGTTGGATTTTGCCATTCTAAAAAAAATCTACAAAAGCAGCTGGGGTCCAAAATATATTGGAGCAATAGCATCCAAAAAGAAAGCGGAAACAATATTACACCGGCTCAAGCAAGAAATGAAAGAAGTAAATATAGACTTTGATAAACTCTATTGCCCCATCGGGTTAAAAACTGGAGGAGCAACACCACATGACATTGCAATATCCATAGTTGCCGAACTTCAGACAGTACGATTCAGCAAAGAAGGACATAATCATTTCAGAACACAGCGTTAATCTATCATGGATTGAGTAGAATTTGTTTATTTCTCAGGTACAATCGCAAGTTCTGCAAGAAGGGTTGAGGTTAGGTACTCGGGGAATTCTGGAAAACTTTATAGGCGGGAATTATATGTAAATATATTTCCGGAACTGGTTTAATTTTTCGCCTATAAAACTATCTTTAATGGAAACAACTACTTACATAGGAGGTTATCTATGGATAAAAAAATGGAAAAATTCCTAAGAGAAATACCAAAAACAGATCTGCACGTACATCTTGACGGCTCCTTAAGGTTGTCAACACTGATAGAACTTGCAAAAAAAGAAAATGTTCAGCTCCCGTCTTACGAGGATGTCGGACTGAATAATTTGGTTTTTAAAGAAAACTATGAAAATCTCGGCGAATATCTTAAAGGTTTCGCATACACTTGCGCCGTTATGCAAAATGAAGAAAACCTTGAAAGAATAGCCTACGAGCTGGCTCTGGATAATATCGCCGAAAATGTTCGCTATCTCGAGGTAAGATTTGCCCCGCAACTGCATATTAATAAAAACTTAACATTCTCTCAAATTATAGAGGCTGTAAGCAGAGGCCTGGAAAGAGCAAGAAAAGAACATTCTCAAAATGGAAAATTGAAAAATGGAGAAGATATTCCGTTCAAATATGGAGTAATAGTTTGCGCAATGAGGTGTTTTAATGAACATTTTTCATCTTATTATCATGACCTGGTAAAAACATTAAATTTCGCGCCAAGAAAAGAAATATTCAAAATAGCATCTATGGAACTTGCAAGAGCCGCCGTAAAAATGAAAGACGAGCATGGCTGTCCTATAGTTGGATTTGACCTTGCCGGAGAAGAATCAGGATACCCTCCAATATACCAGAAAGAAGCTTACGATTACGTTCATAAAAATTTTATGGGAAAAACCGTTCATGCCGGAGAAGCGTATGGTGCCGAATCAATATTCCAGGCAATAACTGAATGCCATACAAACAGAATTGGACACGGAACATTTCTCTTTGACCATGAAGAAATAAAAGACACAGACATAACCCATCCTGAAGAATTTTCCGACAAGCTTGCAAATTATATGGCAAGCAGAAGAATATCAATAGAGGTTTGTCCGACCAGCAATCTCCAAACAATTCCGGCACTGAAGAATAACATTCAGAACCACCCCGTTAAAAAAATGATTGATAAAAAATTGTCAGTATCTATTTGTACTGATAATAGGCTGGTGTCGCACACAACAGTAACAAAGGAGCTTTCTCTTATAGTTGAAAATTTCTCTATTACGCCGAAACAGCTAAGAGATCTGGTGATAGCCGGATTTAAAGGCAGCTTCTATTACTCAAATTATACTGATCAGAGAAAATTTGTAAGACTGGTCATAGACCAATATGACAAACTGGCAAAAGAATTATTAGCTTAATTTCATCACACAAAAATATATGAAGGCAAAAAATGAACAATCTCATGTTAGTTGACATGAAAGTCCTCGAAATGGCAGCAAATGATGTAAAAATGCACTTCCCTGGTGCAAAGCCTTTCGGCGCGTTTGTACTGGGATCAGGGTGGGGCGATGCAATAAAAGTTTTTAATATCAAAAAAGAAGTCTCTTATAGTGAAATAGCCGGATTCGGCAAAGCCGGAGTTATTGGACATGCAGGAAAACTTTCTCTTGTTGATTTCAGTGGCAAAGAATTCTTTGTATTTCAGGGAAGAAGGCATTTTTACGAAGGAGAAGGATGGACCCCTGTCGTCCTCCCCGCATATATAGCAAAACAATCCGGCGCATCAATATTATTTCTAAGCAATGCCGCGGGTGGAACCACACATAAGCCTGGAGAGCTTATGATTATAACCGACCATATTAACCACATGGGAAGTAATCCGCTAATCGGCCCGCATCACCAGGATCTTGGCCCCCGCTTCCCCGATATGAGCAACACTTACAACAAAGATCTTATTAATGTTATGGAAACTATAGGCAGAAAAGTGGGCGTAAAACTCGTCAAAGGCGTTTATCTGGCGTGTTCAGGGCCAAATTATGAAACTCCCGCAGAAATAAGATTTTTCAAACAGATTGGCGCCGATGCAGTAGGAATGTCTACGATTCCTGAAGCCATGGCCGCCAATTCAATGGGCATGAAAGTCGCTGGGATATCCTGTATTACAAATTACTGCGCAGGAATGACTAACCAGCCGCTTAGCCACAAAGAAGTCGTGGATACTCTTAATTCAGTAATGGGTAATATCCATAAATTGATCCCCGAAATAGTGAAGGCTTTTTCTGAAATCAAATAAAATATTATTTTCTGAATTTAATTTAATGTCACTAAACTGTTTCTGTCTTTAGGCTATAATTATGTTTCAAAAACAATAGAAAAGGAGCAATTGATTATGAATTCTAAAGTGGTAAAAGCTTTAAATGAGCAGATAAATTTTGAACTCTATTCGGCGTACATATATATGTCGATGTCTGCTTACTTAAAAGCCCTCAACCTCCCCGGATTTGCTCATTGGATGGAAGTCCAAACAAAGGAAGAGCTTGCGCACGCCTTAAAGATACATAACTATCTTATTGAAAGGGGTGGAGAAATTGTTTTTAAAGCGATCAAAGAACCGCCGCAAAAATGGGAATCCCCGATGGCGGCTTTTAAGCACGCGTATGATCATGAACAAATTGTTACTTCAAGATTTGAGGAGATAATTGATCTTGCATTAAAAGAAAAAGATCACACAACCAATATTCAAATGCAATGGTTCCTTAATGAACAAATAGAAGAAGAAGCAAATGTCCTTAGCATTTACCAACAACTCAAAATGGCAAACAATGCTCCACAGGTTATATTCATGCTGGACAGAGAGCTTGCGCAGCGTGTATTTGTTGATCCAAATGCCCCTGCCGCAAATCAGGCAAATTAACAAACCAAACAAGGGATATATATTAAAATGAAGAAATTTATATGTACAATCTGTGGTTACCTTCATGAAGGAAGTGAACCGCCCGCAAATTGTCCTCAATGTGGCGCAACAAAAGAAAAATTCAAGGAACAAACCTCTTCATCTTGTGGAAGTCTCGTGTGGGCGGACGAACACACAATAGGTATCGCAAAAGGGGTGGACAAGGATGTCGTAGATGGACTTCGAGCGAATTTTACCGGAGAATGCACGGAAGTCGGAATGTACCTTGCCATGAGTCGCCAGGCAGCAAGAGAAGGGTACCCTGAAATTGCCGAAACTTATCAGAGAATAGCTTGGGAAGAAGCTGAACATGCTTCAAAATTTGCTGAACTTCTTGGAGAAGTTCTTGAAGCTGATACAAAAACAAATCTAAAGGCCAGAGTCATTGCCGAAAATGGCGCGTGCAAGGGCAAAAAAGATATAGCAACGAAAGCTAAGCAGCTAAATTATGATGCAATACACGACACTGTTCATGAAATGTGCAAAGACGAAGCCCGCCATGGTCAACAGTTTGCAGGACTTTTAAAACGCTTTTTCAACGAAAAACTATAAACAATAAAAAGAGGGAATTATGAAAAAATATGTATGTGATGTATGCGGATGGGAATACGATCCTGTTAAAGGAGATCCGGAGCATGGAGTAAAACCTGGAGTTCCATTTGAAAGTCTACCTGAGAATTGGGTTTGTCCTGAATGTGGAGTAGGCAAAGATAGTTTCTCTCCAATTAATTAACCCCTGCGCGAAAGGGTATTTTCGCGCAACTGGTCTAGTTAATATTTATGAAAATCGGAATAGTTGGAGCCGGTCACGCCGGAATTGCTGCGGCACAGGAGGCAGTAAAATCCGGCGCTGAAGTTACCCTCTTTTCAGAAGAGGGGTTTTTACCTTATTACAGACCAAGAATAACTTCCGTAGCGTTCTTGCAATCAGGAGAAAATGATATCTTCATGCATCCGAAAGGATGGTATCTTGATAATAAAATAACGTTAGTTTTAGGAACAAAAATTGTTAAAGTCAATACCACAGAAATTTCTCTTACTTCAGAGCACGGCGAATATTATAGATTTGACAAAATAATAATAGCAACAGGCGCTAAACCAATAGTTCCACCTTTCGCAGAAGCGTTGGTTCTGCAAGGAAAGGTTTCGCCTCTATGGACCATTCAAGATGCTTTGACAATAAGGGGAAAAATTTCTTCAATAAAAAATATCGTAGTAGTAGGTGGCGGAGCCATAGGAATCGAATCGGCACTGAGAGCGCTTGATGCTGGACTAAATGTAAGCATTATTGAAAAGGCGCCGAGCCTAATGATCCGCAACCTTTCTCCAAAGGCATCCTATACTCTCAGTAATATTCTAAAAACAAAAGGCATCAAGTTGATCATGAATGAGGCAATTGAAGAAGTTCATGAGAAAAATAATGGTGTTGAAATAGAAACATCTTCCGGCGGGAAAATATACGCGGAACTTGTCCTTTTAAGCATCGGAGGTGCTCCCAACACCAAAATTGCAGGACTGCCAAAGCTAGCCATGGAAAGAGGTCTTGAAGTTGACTTTCAAACAAAAACACAGTCACCAAACCTTTTTGCTGCCGGAGATGCTGCTATATTTAAAAACATTCAACCTTATTGTTCTGCGCTGAAAGCCAATGGACAGGGAAAAGTTGCAGGGTTCAATGCTGTAAAAAATGATAACTTTGTCGAGTATAAACCATCAGCAATAGCAGTTGAATTGAAATTTAAAAATTTCGAACTCCATTCAATCGGATTCACGAAAGAGGAGAATAACAAAAAAGAAGAAGTAATAGAAGAATCTGCAGCAACATATAGATCAGTTACAAAAAGGAATGACGACATATTAGGAATACAGATGGTTGGCAGCGGAAAAGATTTTATTACTTACAAAAAACAGCTTAAAGAGGAATTTTAAGGAGTTAAAATTATGAAAAATACAGTTTTAAAAGAAAATATCTTCTGGACTGGTTATGTTGACTGGGACGTAAGAGATTTTCATGGGTATGCGACCAGCAGAGGAAGTACATATAATTCTTATCTTGTCAAAGACAACAAGACTGCGTTGATTGATTCAGTAAAAGCTCCTTACTCTGATTACCTATTAAAGAGCATCCAAAGCTATGTTCAGCTCGACAAAATAGATTACATTGTTTGCAACCATGCCGAACCTGACCATTCCGGTTCTCTTCCTGTGTTAATGCAGAAATGCCAAAATGCAGAACTTGTCTGTAATGAAAAGTGTAAAAACACGCTTTCACTGCACTATGATACAAAGAGGTGGAAATTTAAAATCGTGGATGAATCCACGGATCTGATTTTAGGAGAAAATACTCTCAAATTTATAAACACGCCAATGGCGCACTGGCCAGAATCCATGGCAACCTACATCCCTCAACAGAAGATTCTTTTCTCTATGGATGCGTTTGGACAACATTACGCAAGTTCCGGAAGATTTGACTATGAAGAAAACCTGATTGATGTTCTTTATGAGGCAAAAAAATATTATGCAAATATCGTAATGCTTTACGGGAAACCGGTAGAAGCCGTACTTAATAAAGCAGCTAATCTTGAGATAGAAATAATAGCACCAAGCCATGGAATAATCTGGAAAGATAATATTGCAGATATTATTTCCGCTTACAAAAAGTGGATATACTGCAAGCCAGACAAAAAAATAGTTATCTTCTACGACACAATGTGGAAGAGTACGGGGATAATGGCCGAATCCATTTATGAAGGCGCCTTAACTAATGGGGTTGAAGTTAGAAAATATGACCTGAAATACACAAATATTACAGATATAGCTACTGAAGTCCTTGATGCGGCCGCTATAGCTGTAGGAACGCCAACCCTCAACAAATCTCTGATGCCAAAAATGGCAGAAGTCCTTACCTATCTCAAAGGACTAGCACCGGCAAATAAGTACGCTATAGCGTTTGGCTCGTATGGATGGGCAAAAAAATCAGGGCAGCACGATGCTCTTGAGTATTTGAAACAAATGAACTGCAAACTTGTACTTGAAGAACCAATACAGTCGCAGTTTGTTCCCACAGAAGAAGTTCTTAAAAAATGCAGGGAAGCAGGAAAAATGCTTGCAGAAATAGCTCTTGAACAAGCATGAATTCTCTAAAAAATAAACTCGAACAAATCTATCTAAAATACAATAAGTTCGAGCTCATCCATCCCGACCCTTTGGAATTTCTTTACAATTACAAGAATCCTCAAGATCAGGAGATTGTCGGACTTATAGCATCTTCTCTTGCTTATGGGAAAGTGTCTCAAATCCTGGCAAGCACAAAAAAAATCCTTAATGTTTTAGGAGCCTCTCCTAAAACATTTATACAAGAAGAAGATTTGCTGTTTTTAAAAGAGGCGCTCAGAAATTTTAAACACAGATTCACTACCGGAGAAGAAATCGTATTCCTGCTCATGGGAATTAGAAAAGCTCTTCAAAAGCACGACTCTCTTGAGAAGTGTTTCCTTTCACATTCGAATAATGATATAAACTATCTTAGTGCGATTACAGGCTTCGTATCAGAATTGAACTACTTTTTTCCAAACAACAAAACCTACCTCATCCCATCACCTGAAAACGGAAGCGCATGTAAACGCCTTATGCTCTATTTTCGCTGGATGGCAAGGCATGATGAAGTAGACCCGGGCTGCTGGAGAAAAGTAACTCCTGAAAAGTTGATAATCCCGCTGGATACTCACATGTATTTTATCTCTAAAAAACTGGTATTTACAAACAGGAAATCCGCGGACATGAAAACTTCATTAGAAATCACAGAAGCTTTCAGGAAAATAAACAAAAAAGATCCCGTTAAATACGACTTTGCCCTAACGAGATTTGGAATAAGAGATGACTTTGAATACCATCAGCTTTTTGATATGGTAAATAGATGTTCGAAATAGTTTATAAGATACTTTTCTTGTAAAAAAACAGAAGTAATCCAAATTTTAAGTAGATATTTAAAATAAAAAAGATGAAGATCATAATGATGAAAATGTCAAAAAGGATGAAGTTGGGTTTTTGTTTGTTAATTTCAATGTTTTTAGTGTCTCAAATTACTGCTGCCCAATATTTTCTTATATGTACCGAAAAAGGACTTAAAATTTATTCTGTTTCAGGTAAAAACTGGCAAGCATGGGATTATGTTAGAACTTTAGAAAAGGACTCTGGCGTTAGCTCAGCGGGTTTTAATTCAGACGGGACACTCTTTTATACCCATTCTTCTAAACGTAGTGCTTTCGCAGATATCGCAGATACTATTCATTTTTACGAGGTTCCAAAATATGGTAATATGAGAGCTATCACTACTCCTACAGTTACTATTGAAAAAGGCATGATAACTCATATTTACTCGGCCGGATTTAACCCTAATGATAGAACTTTTTATATTTGCTGTCAGAAAAGCCCAAAAAGGGTTGTTAACGTTTTTGAACTTAAAGATACCTCCTTAAAATTCCTTTATCAAATTAAAGATTTCTCCCCTTCTTCAATAGTGTTTAGTCCTGCTGATAAAACTACTCTGATCGGCTTTTTCGGTCCAGGTATCTTTATTTACCGATCAAAACTTATTAGTAATCTGAGTAATGCTGAGAATAAAGAACCCTTAGACCTCTCTCCTCATTCAATGCATACAATAGGATTCCTACTAAAAGGGGGCTTTTCACCGGACGGTACAGTTTTCTTTGTACTTAGTCATAATCGTCTTATTTTTTACAAAGTAGAAAAAATGTATAATGAACATGGCAATCTATATTTGGGAGGTTTTTATGATGGTACTGGCGAGGCGAAGTATCATAATGGAGGATTTCTAGATAACGAACACTTTTTTATATGCTCTAATCTTGGCGTCAAGATTTATCAAGTTCCATCATGTAATACATGGGAAAAAGATAGTATATCAGAATCATCATTTAAGGAAATTAAAGTTTTAGAAAATGGTGTACCTTGTTCCGCAGCAGTGCTTAGTCCTGTATATACTACTGCTACCCAAGATAATATCAAGGAGTTGTCGACGGATCAGGATAAGGCAAAGAAAACCTATTCAGACGCAACAATTCATATTCAAGCTGACTAAATTATAGACTATAGTGGTCCCCATATTTTGGACAGTAATAGAAAATAAATAAGGTGTAATCTAAAATAAGAAAAAAATAAAAATGAGGATTAACCAATGGCA
>JAJXWI010000037.1 GCA_021781705.1 bacterium
GGGAAAAACTATTCTAGGACTCCTTTTCCCGTAACAAGCCTTGCATAAATATATTACATTATTTTTAGATAAAATAATGTAGTGCCCTGCAAAAATGAACTTTCGTTGATAGTCAACATCTTACACGTCAAGACCGCCGAAGTCGGGACAAGACAGTGTTAGGCTCAACAGGCGAAACTGTTGTTGGCATAAAAGATGGCGATGAAGCCTTATTTATTTCTCCAATGCAGCATATTAAAGATGCCGAACTTAATACAGGCTTCCACTTAACAAGCCTAAAGGCATACCCATGCTTCAAGCCGTACAGGGCAAAGAGGGCTCCGGTGTAAGAATCGACTATTCAGGCACAGAAGTAGTAGCAGTCTGGAGATATATACCTCTGCTTAATTGGGAACTGGTAGCAAAAATTGATACTGATGAAGCCTTCGCTACAATCTACATGGCTAGAAATTACGTCTTCAGTATCGGCGTTCTGATTATGCTCGTATCCTTATTGGCGGCCTATATTATGTCCAGAAAAATCTCCAATCCCATCCGTACCCTTCAGAGAAGCATGGAACGTGTCGGAATGGGAAATGTTGAAATACACGCCTACCCTATATTTCAACGATAACAACGGAGTGGTTCAGATGATAGAATACATTCACGATGTCACTGAAAGAAAGCAGATGGAAAATGAGCTTATCGAAGCCAGAAATCTAGCACTCTTTGCCAGCAGGGCAAAATCTGAGTTTATTGCCAATACAAGCCATGAACTAAGATCTCCAATGAACGCCATACTTGGATTTTCTGAAATTTTGCTATCCGGAAAACATTTAGGAGAACTCAATGAGACCCAGAAAGATTACATAAAAGATATCCTGAGTTCCGGAAATCATCTGTTATCGATAATCAATGGCATCCTTGATATATCTAAGGTAGAATCCGGAAAAATGGAATTATATATGGACAATGTCAGTATATAAAATATTCTTGCCAGGGCAAGCTTCATGATGAAAGAAAAAGCCTTTCATCATTCGATACGCTTTGAAGTTAAGACCGCTCCTGATATGCCAAAAGAAATTAACGCTGATGAGCGGAAACTTATGCAGATAATAATTAACCTCCTTTCAAACGCCTTTAAGTTTACTCCTGACGGCGGAGAAGTTACACTTGAAGCATCAATAACTCTTGAAAATGAAATTATAATTTCAGTCACTGACAACGGATCTGGGGTAAGCATCGAAAACCAGAAGAAGCTTTTCGCTCCTTTCGAAAGGCTGGAAACTCAAAAAGAAGGGACGGGGCTGGGGGTGGCATTGTGCAAAAAAATAGTAAATCTATGGAATGGTAAAATTGGCATTATTTCTCCTCCCCAGGGAAGTGAGAAAGGAAGCTGTTTTTACTTTACAATTCCACTGCAAAATGAGGACAAATCTATATGAAAGTACTAGTAATTGATGACGACGAAAAAAGCAGAAAGCTTTTATCTATTTTATTAACTGAAAAAAACATTGAGATAGTTCAGGCAACAAATTATAAAGATGCTTTTGATAAAATTTCATAGGATGTCAAATTTTGCTTTTGCGATATAAATCTCCCTGAGGTAAGCGGATACGAAATTGCAAAGCAGATAAAAGGGAAATATCCTCAAATACCTGTAGTCGCCTATACCGCCAATGTCCTTCCTTATGACTGTAAAAAACTCGAACAAAGTAAAATATTTGATGCGGTTCTCCTGAAGCCTTCGCCTATTGATGAGATAAGTAAGGTGATTGACAAATTTATGAAATAGAGCCTTTCAGAAAAAAGAACTGTGTGTTAGCTAGTACAATTTATTTAAACTCGTTTGATTCCCAGCTACCATACATAGGATTAGGCAAAATAAAATATCCATTTCCGAATTTGTTAAAGACATCACTTTCACCTAAAACATCCATAAGTTTCTTCTGTTTAAGAAGAGGAAAGTCCTGAATGTTATCCCCGAAATAGGCTATTACCTTGTGTGCAGGTAATTTGTTTGACCAAATCATAAGAGAACTATCATAATTATCACCAGTTTCTACTGCTTTAAAACGAGGATTTTTATCACTAGGGTTTTTAGCATCCTTATAGTTCGCTGTTACTAGCTGGTCAATGTAAATACCTTCTCTTTTTAGCATTTTGATAGTAGCATCAACTACGTTGCCTTCCTTGTCTTCAAAAGAACCATCTCTATTGGTGACCATAGAAACATATCCGCCTAAATCGTGTACTTTCTGGGTGAATTCTTTTACCCCCGGTAATGCCACAGACGTTCCTTGAATTGTAACATGAGCTTCAAAAACAGATTCATCATCAAGACAATTCATGTATTTAGCATAATAAGCAGAGTTATCCAGAGCTGTTTCGTCTACATCAAGAACTACTCCCCATGTCTTAGGTTCAAGCTTTTGTTCTTTTACAAGTTTCTCTACATATCGAGTTCCTAAAGCAAATGCCTGGCGGTACAAAGCTTTCTTTTCAGCCGAAACTCTATACCATTTGATAGCCTGTTTAAGTGTCTCATCTTTTGCCGGAACAGGATACGCACTACTATCCAGGATATCAGCGCATAGAATAGTTGCTAAGCTCAGAATGAATATTGTTGTTAATAATTTTTTCATTATTATTTTGGAGTAGGATTTTGGATTAACCAGAGCAATGTTCTCCATTGCCCTATAAGAAAGTTTCCCTCTGCTACCAGGTTTTCTTCCATTGAACCTAACGTAAAGGGCACTTCTAAAAATACCTTTTCTGGGATTTACGGTTAATAATGAAAATGCTGAAAACAATTATATCACATAAAACTGAAAAACCATCTGCATTGATATTCATGGAATAGTCTTGTTTCCTGGGTTTGATGCGATTTCCCTGCTTTTCCCCATTGCTCACCTTTTAAATGAATTAAATATCAATTATTAGAAAAGAATCCCGAATTTTTAGCCAATCGAGCCTGATACCAAGCCAAAAAATCCTTGGGCCTCGCCCTTTTCAATCCGCGCAAGCATTTCACAGAATACAGTTCGGCCGGGTTCTTTGGCAACAAATTCTTTCATTTTCTACAAAATGCTAAAGTGTATGATTCATCTTTATCAACATAAATTTTCACATCTGAAAAAAACTTCTGAATGTTTTGTCCAAACTTGTCTTTAGTATATTTGTAGGAAATAGCAACAACAATAATATCACCCTCTTTAAAATTTACTGTTTTCCCTAAATGTTTAACCGAAATATTTTTTTGTAAAAAATAAATTTCTTCAATTCTTGAATTAACAAACCTTACTTCATACTTGACATCATTTTTTTTTAATTCCAACAAAAGAGGAACCTTGATTAACCATTGGTTTATTCTTTCATCTTTGTAATCTTTCACCCACTCTTCACCTTTTCTTCCATTAGATATTCCATTGCCGATTAAAAGAACATCCTTTTTTGCCATACTATTTTTTATGCCATGTAAAACATCATCTTGGTCAAAATTTCCAAGAGTATTACCCAGCAATATCATAAAATGATGTTCAAATTCGGCATCTCTAAAAAGTGGTGTTACATTATCTAGATTTTCAAAGTCAGAAATATTCCATTTTAATTTTAATACTTCGCATTTTTTTATTTTTTTTATCGCGCGTGCAGCTTTATTCAGCATATAGGCACTAATATCAATAGGACAATAGCGAATTGATAAATGTTTGCTACATTCAAGAGTGAAGTGCAACCAATAACGGTTTGAATTATAGGATAGCCAAGATACTAAAGCAACCGTTAATCCCGGATTCCTAAGGGGAGTTATAAATTTCTTTAAAATTTTTCACTGCCATGCCATAAGTAGATGGGATAGCTATTTTCAAAACTTTGTTAAGCACATTCTATCCTGATTTTTCAAAAAGGGAAATCTGCAAATATTTCAGTCGTTATTTATTTTGGGTTTATGCTATCCCAAATTTTAAGGGTTTACAGAATTTTGTGTAAATGGTCATAGTCAGATAAAATAAAAAGAAACCCTAAATTAAGGAGATGCTATGAATAAATAAACGCGATCTAGGTGGCTGCTTCGTAATAGTGTAAAATATAGAGCTAAACGAAGCGGATGGGTTGCAGGCGGGATTGTTTTAGTGTAACGGCAAGAGCTGATTACGGTAAGGAGATTAGTCAGATCTGTAATCGAAGCGGCCTCGTAAGGATCGGCTATAAAAAGTCAGATACCTTGTATAGGAGGATGGTGCCGCCGGAAAGCGTATCTGCTTCAGTTTATTGAAACAATAAATTTGGAGGAAAAGATGAAAAGATTTATCGGAGTAGATCTGCACAGAAAGAATTTTACGGTTTGTGTCAGATCAGAAAGCACAGAAACGGTAGAAGAATGGAGTCTCAAAAATTTGCAGTTGTTTGTAAAGACCTTAAAAAAAGAAGACAGCATAGCTGTAGAAGCAACGGGCAAGACTGCATATTTTGTTGAAGAAGTGGAAAAAAGAGCTGGCAGAGTAGTTGTAGTAAATCCGTACCAATTCAAGGTAATAAGTCAGTCAGTTAAGAAAATGGATCAAAATGATGCGAAAGTAATAGCGTTATTTTTGGAGAAAGATATGCTACCTGAAGTAAGAATGAAAAGGGACGAGCAGGCGAAGCTTTCAAGCGTAGCCCAGACAAGGGATAAGCTAGTTAAGCTTCGTACTATTCTTAAAAACAAGATAAACAATATATTTGCCAGAAATGCTTTAGTTTTGGGAAAAGAATTTTTATCCAGCGAAAAGGGACTAAGAGAAGTTGAAAAGGCAAACTTTTGACTTGTTACCAATACAGAAATTAAAGTTATAGTTGAACAGGTACGTTCTCTAAACAAGAGTATTGCCGAACTTGAACAGATTATGATCGACAGCAGTAAAACAATGGACGGACACAAAAACCTTACGAGCATAAAAGGAATAGGAGACAAAGGCGCAGCCGTTATGCTGTCTGCTATTGGCAATATTCACGATTTTTCCGATTCTGGAAAACTTGCATCATATTTTGGAATTACTCCGAGAGTACAGAACTCAGGCGATACTGTTCATCACGGCAGGATTACTAAAAAAGGGAACAAGTTGGCACGAACAACTCTTGTACAATGTTCGTTAATTGCAAAAAGACACAATCCTTATCTGGAAAACTTTTTCCAGAGAATTAAAAGCAGACGAGGAACACCAAAAGCTATTATTGCTTTAGCCAGGAAATTACTCGACATTATTTACAAAACTCTAAAAAATAACTGGGTGTTTGAAGATTTTTCAACCTTTAAGTTGGTTACTTCTTAAATATTATTTTTTTTAAATTAAAGTAGAAATTATCATAGGAGAAAAGACTATGACAATACGTGCCTGGAAACTGGCACTTAGCCGGTTTGTGATTCGTTTTGAAGGAAGGGTGCAATTGTGAATACAAAATTAATGAGCTTCGGAGTCTCCTTCGGAGATCTGACTTCCCCTCGCTCATTAAAAAACAAGAAAGATCATTTACACAAAATTACTGAAAGAGCCATAATTATTACTCTGAGCCACGACCGGTTTATAATCTACCCAGAGCGGGATTTTCTGATTCTCTAAGAATGTGGCGGATGAGTATTTCTGAGTTACCTGACGCTTGTCCAATATTACCTTGACGCCTACTTTATCTTTCATAGGCATTCAATGCGGCTTTAGCTATCGGAGTGGATGTGAATCTACGCTTGTACTAAAGTTGTTTTTTCGAGTCTTTAGCTACATCAAAAGACTTTTATTCTTCAGTGTATATTCATCAATGGCATTTTTAGAAGTTTCATGACAAAGAAGAATTTTTTTAAGCTCTCTGCCGGGGCCAAATTCTCCTATAGAAAGATCTGACTTAATAACTCTATGACAAGGGATTAATAATGGAAATGAATTTTTGGCCATGACAGATCCCACAGCCCTGCATGCTCCGGGAAATCCGGAAAGCTCAGCAAGCATTTTGTATGTAGTAATTCTGCCAAAAGGAATCCCCCACAGGGTGGTAAGAACCTTTTTCGAGAAGCCGGAACATTCGCTAAAATCAAAATCCTGCAAACTAAATATCAACGGTTTTTTCTCTTTAAAATAATTTACTATTGAGTCTTTCAGCTCTCTTATTTTCTTATGCTCTTTATGGCAGCCATCGGGAATCATCTCTTCTTTATAGTCAATCTTTGCTTTGGCAAAAAGATTTATCTTTGTAAGTTTAAATTCAGGCTTTTCTTTCCAATATAAAACTATAAGACATCTTCCAATTTCTATTCTTTTAGAGTGAATCAAACCGTTTTTCACTGATAAAGCTCCTTAATATTTGTATAAATTCTTTCAAAGAAATATCTTATTGTTTGTAAGTATAGATACTTTTGAACATGATTTTAACGCAGCTAACGCTTATTTTCTTTGAAAATTTATGAAAAAAAATTACAGATTGGAATTTTATGTACCTGAAACACATCTTGATGCTGTAAAAACCGCCATATTTAAAGCGGGAGCGGGAATAATGGGAAACTACGACTGCTGTTCATGGGAAACTTCAGGGACTGGGCAATTCAGACCATTGGAAGGCAGCAACCCTTTTATAGGAACGCTATCAAAAATAGAACGTGTAAAAGAGTATAAAATAGAAACAATTTGCGAAGAAAGCGTTCTTGATGGTGTAATAAAGGCATTAAAACAATCCCATCCTTACGAACTGCCTGCATATCAGATAATCGAAGCTTTTATTATGTAAATGTTGGAGGATAAAATGTTATTCATTCAGATTCTATTCACAAATCCATCGCTATATATTATGTGGGTATCCCTTGTAGTTCTATCAGTATGGCTGCATGAAGCGGCGCATATAATGGCGGCATATTCACAGGGAGATGATACGGCATACCGCAGCGGCTATTTATTCAATCCTATAAAACAGATGGGGATTGTGTCTATAATGGCCCTTATTCTTGTGGGAATCACATGGGGTGCAGTTCCGGTAAATTATATGAACATGAAAAAACGTTACAGCCCGGCCATTGTGGCGCTTGCAGGCCCCATTACAAACTTCATTTTATTTCTGGCTTTCTGTTATGCCGGAACGTTAGTTTTTGAAAAAACAGGAGGAGATTTGCATTCTCTCCTGTTTCAGTTTTTCTTTATTGGGGGAATCTTGAACTTTGTACTATTCATATTCAATCTCATTCCTGTCCCGCCTCTTGACGGATGGACAGTACTTCTTACTCTTGTGCCAAAAATAACAAGGGTAAATCAGGAACTCAGAAATGGAATCATGTTCGGAATCTTTGCGCTGCTGTTTCTCTCATTCAGCCAACTCTTTATATTTGGACAATATGCAGTGGGCTTAACTATGAAATTCTTTTCTTTAATGTTTTAGGTCTGATCCGGCGAATCTTTCTGTTGAGGAAGCAATTGTAGAACTAATTAACGGCAAAAAACCTTCAATTGGTCAAATCTCATAGAATTGTAAATGATTAAAGGCTTTAAGGAATTGGCAAGTTTCTTTTACGTCATGAACTCTTATTATGTCTACCTTTTTAAGAGCTGCCCAGGCGACAACAGCCATATTTGCGCTGAGTCTGTTTTTAGGTTCTGGTTCGTTTATAAGTTTTCCTAAAAATCCTTTGCGTGAAGAGCCTAGGAGTACCGGGTATTCAAGTTTTTTAATTTCTAATATTTTTGCTATAAGTTCGAGACTCTGTTCTGCGCTTTTTCCAAATGTTCCTCCGCCAAGCCCCGGATCAAGGAGGATGCTGTTTTTGTTTACTCCATAACTTTCTGCAAGTTCGGCACTTTTTACTAAAGCGTCTGAAACTTCTTTTACTAAATTTTCATAATTATAATCGTGCTTGTTTGTTTTAGGGGTTGTTTTCATGTGCATTATGACAAGCCCTGCGTTGGTTTCTGCTGCAATTTTTGCAATATCCTTTGAGTGTTTAAGGCCGCTGACATCGTTAATTATGTCTGCGCCCAATCTTATAGCTTCACCGGCTACTTCAGGTTTCATTGTGTCTACACTTATTATGCAGTCAGGAGAGGCCTTTCTGAGCCCACTAATTATTGGCAAGATTCTGTCTAATTCATCATCTATGCTTAGGATTGATGTGTCTCCAGGTCTGGTAGATTCTCCTCCAATGTCAATTATGTCGGCGCCGTCCTTGAGCATTTGCAAGCAATGAGCGACGGCTGAATTAACATCTTTATAATTTCCTCCATCTGAAAAGGAATCTGGGGTAGCATTATGAATTCCCATGACAAGCGTTCTGCTGCCTAATTCCAGTTTTCTGCTTTTGAACAGGAATTTCATATTATTGTCAACATTTAAAAGTCGCAGTTAGTATGGTAGGGGCGGCTCTACGCAGCCGCCCATGGAAATGATACGGCGCTCTCGGCGAGATCTCCCTACCTTATAATTTTCTGAATTATTCTTCCGGATTTGGTTGTTCCTGGGAGGGATTTTCTGCCGTTGTTTCTTCTGTATTTTGCTGTTCTTCTTCAGCGGAATCATCACCGTCTATCTTAATGATCTTAGCTACGCTAGAAATAAAATCATCCTTGCCTCTAAGATCCATAATTCTTACGCCTTTTGAAGCTCTACCGATGGTTCTGAGCTGATCTGTAGGAATTCTTATTGTCTGTCCGCCTTTTGTTGTGATAATGATTTCATTTCCATTTTCTACTTGAATTACGGAAATTACTTTTTCCCCTTCTTTGAGGCGCATATTTACCACACCTTTTGCGCCTCTGCGTGTAAGCCTGTATCTATTGATGTAACTGCGTTTGCCCATGCCTCCTTCGCTTACGACTAGTATTTGGGCTGAACCTTCATCTTCTGGAACTTCCTGGTCTTCCACTTCTTCAGTTTCTTCTATTTCTTCAATTTCCGGAATTTCGGCGGATTCTTCATGTATGACCTGATCCTCCTGATCGTCAGAAATATTTTGTGTATCTTCGTCTGATGCTGTTTTGTCTTCTATCGCCAGCATGCTTATCAAATAGTCTCCTTCAAGTTTAAAGCGCATACCTGTTACGCCTCTGGTTGTTCTTCCCATAGGCCTTACGTCTTTTTCTTTGAACCTGCACGCCATGCCAAGGGCGCTGCTCATCAGTATGTCAAATTTGCCATTTGTCAGAGCTACATCTACAAGATCATCGCCGTCTTCAATTATTATTGCCCTTATCCCGGTCTTTCTAAGGTTCTTAAATGCGGACAAGGAAGTCTTCTTTATATAAGCATTCTTTGTTGCCATGATAATATAAAGATCGTCTCTTTCCACATCCTGTTCTTTCACTGTAAGAAGAGCCTTTACCTGTTCTCCGGCGTCTACTTTTATCAAGTTTATGATAGCTTTGCCCATGCTTGTTCTTGAGCCTTCAGGAATTTCATAAGCATAAAGCCAGTGCATATTTCCTTTGTCTGTGAAGAAGAAAATAATGTCATGGCTGTCTGCTGCAAACAAGTGTTCGGTATGGTCTTCATCTCTAGTATCCATTCCTTTTACGCCCTTGCCGCCTCTGTGTTGAGTTTTAAAGGTGTCTGCTGGAACTCTCTGGATGTATCCGGTATTGGAAACCGTTATTACGCAGGCGTGTCTTTCTATTAAATCAGCTATGCTGAAATCTTCGGAAGCCTGTTCAATAGAAGTTCTTCTTACGTCGGCATATTTTGCCTTCACTTCGAGGAGTTCTTCCTTGACAATGTTTATTCTGAGCTGCCTGTCAGCAAGCAGAGATTTTAGATATTCAATATGTTTAATTAGTTCATTATATTCTCGTTCAAGGTCTTCAATAGCCAGTCCTGTGAGTTGGTGCAGTCTCATTTCAAGAATTGCGCCGGACTGTATTTGCGTAAGGCCGAATCTGTTTTGAAGCGCCTCTCCTGCCTGGATTCTGTCTCTTGATTCTTTTATTATTTTGACGACTTCGTCGATATTTCTTACGGCGATAAGGAGTCCTTCCAGGATGTGTGCTCTTGCCAAGGCTTTTTCTAGTTCAAATTGAGTTCTTCTCGTAACTACTTCCAGTCTGTGGTCAACATATGCTTGGAGCAGCTGCTTGAGATTCATTATTTTGGGCCTGTTGTGGTCCACAACTAGAAGCGTGCAAGCAAAACCGGTTTCCAGTTGAGTGTGAGCGTATAGTTGATTCAGAACTACACTGCCCATGGCATTTCTTTTTACGTCAATTACGATTCTAATGCCGGCTCTTCTGCTGGTTTCATCACGGAGTCCGGCTATCCCTACTATTTTTTTATCCCGGACAAGGTCGGCAATTTTCTTTACCATATTTTCCTTGTTTACGGCATATGGTATTTCTGTGACGATTATTTGTTCTTTATCATCCTTTTGGACAATGTCTGCTTTTGCACGGATTTTTATTACCCCGCGCCCCGTATGGTAAAGTCTGTGTATTTCGGAAAAACCTTTTATTGTCGCTCCTGTGGGAAAGTCGGGCCCTTTGATATGTTCCATCATTCCCATTATCGAGATTCCGGGATTATCTAGAAGTGCTACGGTGGCATCTATTACCTCTCCCAGATTGTGCGGCGGTATAGATGTAGCCATTCCTACACCTATGCCCATTGTGCCATTTACCAGGAGGTTAGGAAATTTTGCCGGAAGAACAACAGGTTCCATATTTGCTTCGTCAAATGTGGGGGACATATCTACGGTGTTTTTATCAATGTCAGCAAGAAGTTCTTCTGCAAGGCGTTCCATTCTACATTCGGTGTAACGGTATGCAGCTGCAGGGTCGCCGTCTATGCTACCGAAGTTTCCCTGTCCGTCTATTAAAGGACTTCTCATTGCGAAATCCTGCGCCATTCTGACGAGAGCCTCATAAACTGAAGAGTCGCCGTGCGGGTGGTAATTACCTATTACTTCCCCTACGACTTTTGCGCTCTTTGTATAGGAATGAGACTTTGTAAGCCCAAGCTGTTTCATGGCAAACAATATTCTTCTGTTGCCGGGCTTAAGGCCGTCTCTTACGTCGGGTATAGCTCTCCCTACATTTACGCTAAGAGAATACTGCAGATAGGCAGTATGCATTATCTCTTCAATATTGACGGGAATATCATTTAACGTGATATTTGTATTAGAATCAATCATTGTCCAGCCTCGAATTCTTAATTAAAATTTCTGTTAAAAATGTATATGTTTAATCTACTTCTTTTTTCTGTTTTTAACAACCTTTTTTTGGGCAATTCAAAGATATAAAGCCGTCTTTTTTTAAAGTTATTACATCTAAGAACTGATTTTTTTCTGCGACCTGTGATAAATGCCCCTTTTTCATTAATAGAATGTATAAAACAATTCTGTAAAAAACTTAAATACAGTGAGGAGCTTATTTTTAAAATTACAGTTAAGAAGGAAAGATGCATGAAGTGTCACCAATGTATAAAAGAGTGTCCCTGTTATCATTTGCATGGAGAAAGATTTTTCGTTTATCCCGCAAAAGAAAGAAAAAGATTGCATAAAATGTCAACACTGTTTAGACGTATGCCCGAGCGGAGCTATTTCGATATTGAGTTTTAACGAAATTCTTTGAAGTTGACTATCCCTTGACTGCAAGCAAATGGGGCATTTTATCAATTTTATTCCTCTTTTACGGAAACAGAATTTCTTTACTTTATAATTGTTACTAACAGTCTTTAGCCGTACGAGTTCACTGAAGTATGTAGGTGGCATAAAAAGGGGTAATTTCTTTTTTAAAAAATTTTATTGTTTTAGACACAGTTTTTCATTTGAAATTATTTAATCCAGTGTCATATTGTGATGTGATAGTTTGGTAACTATTTACGATGAGCATTCTTAAATTAATGTAATTAAACAAAGAAGGTCTGTATGTCTTTTAATAAGTTTTTTTTGTTTTTGGTGATCTTTTTTTCTTTGGGCCTAAGCCTAACAGTGTTAGCATTCAATCCCACGCTGAAATGCGAGAAGGAAAAGTGTCAAATAAATCTTGGGGGGATGGGCGAATCATCTGTGAAGAAAAAAGTTGTTGTGTATAAGGCTGTACCAGTTTTTCAATCAGTCATCGAAGGTCAAACCGTTGAATTCCCATCGTCGGCTGTTAAACCTGGAGAACGAATCATTGTTGAAGTTGATGGAGTGTCATCAGGTTTGATGAATGTAGAATTTTCAGGACTGAAAGAAACTACTATCACTACTAAGGATATGATGGGAAAGGCAAACGTTATTAGCGCAGCTATAAGCTGCGAGCAATGGGATGGATTTATTGCTGCTGCCAACATGATGTGCGAAAAATTAAAAGCTGAACTTATAAAACATAATATTGTGCTAAAGTGGAAGGTTCTTCCTGGTGGCGAATTTAATGCAGAATTGAAAAAAAACGAATTGCGCGAGCATGATATATTTTTTTACTTACCAGGCACATCGGGTTATCCAGTATTCGAGGAATTGAGACCCGAGTTTAATTGGTATTCTAAAGACAATAAGAAAACACATAGTGTTTTGCACATACAACTGACTTGTGGTTTGGGCGGACCCAACAGCTGGAAGGTGGATCCTAAGACAAAGTTCCCTTCAGGATATTTTATAGGTATGAAAGATGAAAAGCTAACGAATTATATGCTGCCTTTTGAGGAGGGCATTGTCAAGGAAAATCCAGACTTCTATAATGATCAATTTGATAGATTTGTGAAGGACTTGGTCTGGTTTGCAGCTGAAAAAAAACAACTACAGAAATAGCGAGCTTAGGCCGATCAGAATAAAAATCTAAATATTTTTATAGAAGAATTTTCGCAGAAAAACAATATGATCCCACTTTTTCTGCGTACTTTGCTTAATCCTTACAGGCAGGCTTGAGAGAGTTGCAATACGCTTTGGTTTCTATCTGTCGCCACGCCCGCCCCTATGAGGAGGGCGTGGCTTTATTTTTTACCCTATATTTTCACGGGCTTATGCCCATGGCTAAATTCAAACGATACGAATTCTAATGTCTCAAAGGTTGAGAAAAAAGATAAATTATATATCCACGAAAGACACGAATTGAGAATAAAGTTGAGCACAACTTTATTCAGGAAAGAAAGGTATGAGATAATTCGTGTTTTTTCGGGTAATTCGTGGACAAAAAATTAATCTTAGGTTATCACATGCTTTGGAACATTAACAATAAAATTCCTACTCGTTTTTATTAGTCTGCGGATATCCATAGTTTATCATGACAATAAAAGAACCAATCAATTTTCATTTAAAAATCATTTCTTTTGAAAAATATTTAACGGAGGGGTATATTTTATACATAGTTTTGTGAATATTTGCATTTAGCCTTTAGTCTAAAAATCTTTTAAACACGGGTGTAGTTTTGAATATATTGCTCACGAATGATGATGGGTATACCTCCGAAGGCATAAAAGCGGTGTATAGAACTTTGTCTAAAGATCATGATGTTTATGTAGCTGCTCCAGCCAGCCAAAAAAGCGCTGTTGGCCATGGAATATCCCTTGGCAAACCGATGAAAATTCATCACATAGAAGGCGGTTACGCGATAGAAGGGACCCCGGCTGATTGCGTAAAAGTCGCTGTATGCAGTTTTTTCAGGGATATTAAGTTTGACATGGTAGTTTCAGGTATAAACGATGGTGTAAACTTGGGTAGTGATGTTTTTTATTCCGGTACTGTAGCCGGGGCTAGGGAAGGGGTTATTAATAATATTCCGGCTATTGCTTGTTCCATGAATAGACCGGTGTCAGACGAAAAATTTGAAGCCTCTGCCGAAGTTATCAGACAATTAGTTCTCTCTCTGGAAGAAATCAAGATATGTGAAAAATACATTCTGAATGTGAATTTTCCGTCGGCAACCAAGTTTAGAGGCGCTAACTTTACTCATCTCGGTAATAGGATTTATGATGAAGTTGTATGCGTTGAAGACAAGGAAGGAATAATGTATGCTACTGTCGTTATTGATGATGGAATAACTTTTATCAGCAAGGAAGGAAGTGACATTGACTGCATTCACGCCGGATGCGTTTCGATCACCCCCATGTCTAATGAATACTTTATTCCATCGTTCGTCTCGAAAATATCAGGGTTGACCAGTAAGTTAAATACTGCTTTGGCCCGGAATAAACAATAAAAGACGGCATCAAAAAGCTGATTGCCGTCATTTCATTCTTATCAACCACGAACTATGAACTACGAACTATTCTGTGGCTCTTGTTACGACTATTCCAGGGTCAATTTGTTCTCTCAAGTCGCGTTCAATTCCGTCTTTGAGCGTGACAGTTGCGTGAGGGCAGCATCCGCATGAGCCTACAAGCTTGAGTTTTACGTTTTTGCCGTTTATTTCAATAATTTCCAGGTCTCCGCCATCATTCTGGAGATATCCTCTTAATTCCTCTAGCCTTGCTCTTATTTTTTCTTCCATAATGTCTTTCCTTTTTTAATTAAGTTCAGGAATACCTATATGTTTGATTGCAAATTGGTACAATTCAAAGAATAACCTTTTAACACCTGATCCCTTCTATACTAATATGTTTTTTGTGTATTGCAGCGTAAAAAACTTAGCATTTTTTGCGTCAGAAAATATATATCATTTAAAGATTCTTCATCAAGCTTGTTACTTCTCACATTCAATAGATATGTCATACAAACGTTTTTCTTTGTTACTCTTTACTCCGAGACAAGGTTCAACAAAACCTAATACTTCTAGAGACTTTTTAATAGCATTTTGCTTTAAATTAAACATATACTCATAATAAAAACTTCCCATCCCAAATTTCTTAGGCTTTCGATAATCATTACTATTTTTTATACGATGGAAAAGGTAAGCATTAAAATCCCCCGCATACGCACCCTGGCCAATAATTCCGGTTTTCACATATATTTGCGAAAACGCAGGAATATTCTTAATGGCGACAAAATATCCATCGTTATCTACAGTTGTATTGGCAGTAAATGAATCACATCTGGGGTTAGAAGATTTTATAATGCGTTGTCCTTTTTTGATATCTTCTGCTGCAAATACAACCCACTGAACTGTAGGTATATATTGATACCATCCAGGAACTGGAATCACAATCAATGCTGGTAAATCTTTAGTTTCGCCGACGTCCTTCGATGTTATATAAAAGTCTGAAGTAAATTTCTCGCGCTCAGGCGCGCCACCTGCCCAGAGAGGAAGAGGATCATCCCAATTCTCATCTTTTAGATAATTCCTTTTAAGCAGATTGTCTATGATTTCTGCACTGTTTTTTTTAGACGTTTGAAGTGTTTTTACATATTCAAAAAATACCTGACCAAACTCAGGCATATAGATTTCTCGCTCTTTCTCACCTGGGTTAATTGCTTTTAACACTAGTATTTTTCTTTCAAAATCCTTAGACTTTTCTGAATATTCATATGCATATCCTAGCGGATGTTCATATGCGTATTGCGCTATATACACTTTTTGCGCTCCCCACACCATCCCTGAAGCAACGAGGCACAAAAAACACAAAACCAACTTCAAAAACGAAAAATAATTGCATGCACTCATAAGTTAACCTCCTCTTAATAAAATAAGTTGTAAAAACTAAGTTTTGATCTGTCTTTCATTAGCAGTTTAAGTTAGAAGATGAACTCAGAAGATTTCAGTCTTTTTTCGACTTCATTTAAAACTCTTTCTTCATCCTTCATTCCGTTTCTTGCTACAAATGTAGCGCTGAATCTTACATAATTACCTACATCATCCCAAGGGACAGCACTTATAAGCTTTTCTCTGATAAGCCACTGGGTAAAATCTTCAGCCGTTTCAAATTTTGGCCCGTTTTTAACAGCCTTTGGTATTTTTACATACAAATAAAAACTTCCTTTTGGCATTTTTGCAGAGAATCCAAGCTTCTGCAGAGTGCTTACGAGTTTTTTTAGCCTTCGTTCATATTTCGCGCTGATTTCAGGCGTTATGGTCTTCCAGTTTTCAAGACCGGCAATTGAAGCTTTTTGTATTGCGGCAAATTGCCCGCTGTCGGCATTATCTTTCACATAGGCAAAGACACTTACTGCGAGGGCATTCCCGCAAACCCAGCTCATTCTCCAGCCTGTCATATTGAATCCTTTAGACATGCTGTGAAGTTCTATAGCGCAATCTTTTCCTCCTGGAATTGCCAGAATGCTTAATGGTTTCCCCTCAAAGTTTAACGGAGCATAGGCGGCATCGGAAATTATCAGAATATTATTTTCCTTTGCGAATTTTATTGCTTTCCTGAAAAATTCTTCTGTTGGCGCGGCTCCCGTGGGATTATTGGGATAATTCAGGTAAAGAAGCTTTGCCCTCTTTCTCTGATCAGCAGTTAATGACTCCAGGTTCGGGAAGAATGAGTTTTCTTCTTTGAGCGGCAGGTTAACTACTTCACCGCCGAGATATTTAGTCCATGTTCCAAGGACGGGATACCCTGGAACTGTCATAATGGTTATATCACCGGGATTGATATATGCTGTAGGAATCAGAGAAAGGGCGCTTTTACTGCCTATCGCATGATTGATTTCTGTTGCGGGATCCAAAACAACACGGTACGCTTCTTTCATGTATTTTGCCACAGCCGTTTTGAATTCTGCTATTCCGTTATCGGTGTATTGCCTGTTCTCCCATTTTACGGCTTCTGATGCAAGAACTTTTACTACTGCAGGGTGTGCCATTTCATCTGGTTCTCCTACACCCATGTCTATTATTTCAGCTTCGGGATTTGCTTCCAACGCAGCGCGTTTGGCTCTCTTTATTTTTTCAAACTTGTAGAGTTTATTCTCTTTCCCGTACAGACTTCCGCCTATGTTTTCAGCTATCAGGTTTTGTATGTAACTTTCGCTCATAAAGGTTGTTCTCTAAGTCAATAAGTATTAAATATCAGTAACGGGCTTTAATTTAATGCGAATGGCAAAATTAACACTCACATTTTTAATAAAATAGCATTTTCGAAAGAAAACGAGTCTGCCTGTGTTTTTCTAACTAATTTAATTAAGCTCCCTTAAATCTACTATAAATTGGGCATTCTTTGCAGTTCATCTGCAGGTATTCGCATAAGTTTTTATATATGAATATGATGCCCTGTTCTGCGGGAAAGGATTTAACTATCTCTTTTATTTCGTTTTTACGCACGCCCCATCGTTCGAAAGAGACTCTAAGTGCTATGCTATTACTCTTCGATGAGGGTAGCTCTTTCCATATTTCGAGCATGCGTTTTTCTAAAATATTGTTTTTATTTATTTTCGAGTACGCGTAGACTAGAGGAATAACAATATTACCTATAATTTCTATCGCTCTGCTTCTTCCTATCAAGAGGGCTGCTATTTTAAGTTTTGTATTAAAATCTGAATAGATCCCCAACATTTCATCATCGCAGGAAAAGACATTTATTAGTTCATTAATAATTTCTTTGGTGTTCAGATTTTGATTGATAATGGTAAGTAAATGTGTTAACGGGGAAAGCCCCAACTTTCTTAAAAGTACAATCAATCCGGCGGTTCTTCTCCATGGAGTATTACAAGGTCTGCCTGCGGATTTTACCCACGCCATTTCAGGCAGATTTATCTTATCCTTCTTGAGCTTCCACCAATGACTCCAGAGAGATGAAATATAATGCTGCATTTGATTATCACATTTTAAAAAAACTTTTGATGGGAGAAGTCCTGATTCTCCCCAGATAACCGCTTCAACCTTCATATTTTCATGATCGGACATGTCATACGTTGAAAATCTTCTATACAGGTTCATAAATGGCTGACGATTGTTTTTGTATCCGGCAGCTTCAAATAAATGGATAAGAAAGGTTTCCTCTGCTCCATTGGTCAAAATTTCATTAATAAATATAATTGCTTTTTTATTAAGTCTGTTTTCTCCAAGGCTACATAAAAAAGTTGTTAGCTGTGTCGGTTCCATCAGGCTCACCATTTCATCTGCGCATAAACCTCTGGAATACTTTTTTAAGCTTATATTTTTCCTATTGCAATCAAATGCCGGCAAATGAGAATCGGGAAAGATTACGGTAATGATAGCAGGAGTTTTAGAAGAAGCTGCGTTGCAACAGTGGTGTGTCCTTACTACATGAAGTATGACATTATTATATTTCGCATCATTATCATGTCCGTGAAGAAACCAGTCAGATGGAGTATTGTGAATTTCAATATCTCCGGATAGTTCGGCTCCGCCTATCTTTAGCCTTGCATTGATAAAGTCTGGCCCGCCCTCAAAATTCCACCTGCCAGGATATAATACTTCAACTTCCAAACCGTTGGTAGAAGTTAATAATGTCCCAAATCCCAGACGATTCCACGCGTACTGAACTTCCCACTCCGAATAGGTTTTTTTCTCTTGAAAAGGAAACTCCATGCGGCAGAACTTTCCAACCTGTTAGAACTTTTTAAAGATTGGCGGCTTTGGCGACGGCGGTATCAACGATCACTTCTTTTGTTATAACCTCTATCGGCTGCATCAATTGTACAGGCGAAAGGCTGACCTGTATTGGCTGAGTTACTTTGATAGGCTTGTCTATTTCTATAGGATCAGCTATTTTTACAGGATTGACAATTTGGATAGGCTGCACTACTGGCTGTTTAGCTTTCGGGAGATGGACGCCTTTAAGTATTCCTTTATATCCAAACACTTTGGCGCTCACTTTTTTGTAGAAAGGGCAATTGTCTATTATGATGTAATATCTTGGGCATATTATTAAATCCGCTTTGTTTTCCACGCAGGCTCTATAGGCAGCAGCAGCCTTTGCTTCCGCAACAGTATCGCCCCAAAAAGAATCTTCAATAGGACAGCCCTTGTAAGAGTCTCCATAGTTTACGCCTTCGGCAAACTTGCTTGGCCCGGATATAAATATATAACAAATCCGACTAACAGTAGCTGTAGCCTCAATTTTCTCTCCAATCTCAATGTCTGGTCTCAATATGCCAATAGTGCTGACTTTTAAATCGGAGCTAGGTTGACTTAAATAATTAGTTGAACAGCCGCACAATAATGCTGAAATAATACCAGAGAAACATAGGATACTTGAACGAATTTTCATAGCTTGCCTTGCCCTTACTTTTAAATTAAAACTAAACTCTATAAACTAATTAGCGTAAGAAGTAGAATTCTCACCATAAACAATTACATTCGCTTTATTTTTCAGCATCAGACAGTAGTTCGTCCATGTAAGCTGCTGTAAATATTGTTTGTATTGTGACTCTGTCTGGCTCTTGGCCTTTTCAAAGTCATTTTTAGATGGAACGCTAATCTTTTCTACATATACCATTATCGCACCGTCCTGAATGTCCGAGACAGGCGAAACTTCTCCCTGCTTCGCCTTCAAAGAAAGAGTTATTATGTCTTCTCCATTTTTCATTGCAGATATCGCTTTATAATCGGAACCATTAATCTTAATTTCTTTGGCAAAACCATGTGCTGACATCAAGCCGGCAAAATTTCCAGCGTTTTTCTGCAAGTTCATGACTGCAATCCTTGAGTCTGCAGCTGCGGCTCTGGCCATAATCAGAGATTGCGAACCCTTAAAATCCTGAATAACCTTTTCTTTCACCTCGGCAAAATCTGCATTCCTTGCCTCCTGGCGGTCTGTGAGGCATGCAATAAAATATGACTTTTCACCCTTAATAGCGTTTGAAATCGGCTGATCTTGAAAGAGTTCAGATATTGAAGAAATCAAAGCTGGCTGTTTTTCCAGTTGTCCAACATTTTGGTCATCAGCAGAAATCCACTGAGAAATATCATAAATGCGGTGACCATTTTTACCCGCATAATTTTTAAATATATCTTTGGGGCTTAACCTGCTGCCTTGTCCTTGTCCTATTATTTTAAAAACATTAACTGCAAAACTTTGTGCATCCATTTTTGCCTTATTATCGCAAAAGTCATTAACCAGCTGAGTCTTTATCTTGGCTTTAGCTTCTTTTTCTTTCGTGTCAGAATAGGTGTTTTTGTTAGCGTCATAATAATCGTTTATCATCTTCTCTGTAATTGACTTTTCTGCATCGGCTTTATAAACATCAAAACAAAGTTCAACTATGGAAGCTTTAGATTTTTTAGGCACAATATAGGAGCTCTTGTTAGTATCAAAATAACTCTTTATTTTCTGGTCATTCACGGCAACTTTTATTAGATAATCTTTAGAGGTAAATGATGCAACACGTACAGTAAGATCCAAATTCGCGTTGTTGTAAAACTCCTGCATGCCGGCATCGGTTATTATAACAGAATCTGTTACTTGAGTTCTCAGGGCTTCTATAGCAAGAGTTTCTCCTATAGCCGTGGTTACCTCAGTCTCGCTGAGACTATATCTGTTCATGGCATATAAAAACATTTTATATCTGTCATAACTAAATCCATTCTCACCTTGGAAAAGCGGACTGGTCTTAAGGAATTTTGCAATCATTTTATCGTCAATTCTAATCCCCGCGGCAGCTGCCTCATTTGTCAGTACCATTTTATCAAGGGCAAACATTAAAACCTGCTTGCTCCCGTTGGTAGAGTTTAGAAAATCAGGAGGCCACCCCTGCAGAATCATTGTGACCATGGCAGTATTTATATTTTTATTCAGCTCAGTTTTTGACATCTTTTTCCCATACGCGGATACATTGCTTTTATTCATTAAGGAAGTAAAAGAGCTCAAAATCTCATCCGGTGCTACAGAAAAATAAAGTATAAAAGGAACAATAATCAACAACGTCAATATAGCAAAAGCAACCCTTCCGTGCTTGTGAAATAGTTTGTTCATCTTAGAAATAAACATTAGATAGCTCCTTTATAATCTTATTTCATTTAATAAATTTCAACAATTCTTAGGTAGATAAAATTGAGTCTAGTAGCTGTTTTTGCAAAGCGCTTTCACTAAAAAATTAATAGAAAACTAGCAGCTTATCCGAAATGGCATAAAAAAATAGCCGGACAATGTCCGGCCAGATATGTTTTTAATTCTAAAGTAATCTCGTGCTATTCGTCAGAATTATTTAACTCTTTATTTGATTTTTTAAACTTTTTTTCGGTTCTTCTCCCAAATGGAAAGTGAAATTAATATGATAACAGTCACGGGCTCTTTGATCCAATTGTTGCGACGAGCGACAGAGGCCCATTCTCACAATTGGATGCGCCCGTTTCTGCA
>JAJXWI010000038.1 GCA_021781705.1 bacterium
TGAGACTGGACACATATTTTACTAGTATAAAACTTGAATATCCAATAATGAAGTAATAATCTTCGCAATTAACGTGGTTATTCCTTTCCTTGAACATTCGATATTCTTTATTGGTTATTGGTTATTGGTTATTCAAAAAATATTTTATAAAATTTCAGGATCTACCGGTGATTGTACTGAATACTTACAACAAGGCCGAAAGAATGGTGGTGGGAGGTGGATTCGAACCACCGAACTCAAAGAGGGCAGATTTACAGTCTGCTGCGTTTGGCCGCTCCGCAACCCCACCATCAAGTTGGAGCGGGCGAAGGGAATCGAACCCTCCTAGCCAGCTTGGAAGGCTGGAGCATTACCACTATGCTACGCCCGCATCTCAAAATAACAGGCTCTAAAGATAGTGTTGCCCCAAAATTTGTCAAGGAAGATGACAAAAGAATTTCTAATTTAATACTAATTTATTTGAACTATTTTTATAATTCCTTAGATAGTCTATATAGTCGACGAGTATGTTGAGAGACTCATCCAAGTAGATATCTTTATCTTTCTTTGTTCCTGTATCCGTTTTCAGAGATGTAGTAATTATAGATTCGCTAAGCTCCTTTTGTTCATCAAGTATCTTCATTTCGTCCTGATAATCCGTCCAGCGTTTCTTCTCATTCAGTGAAACACTTTTTTTATCCTTGATTTTCTGATAAAGTCCTATCGCCACATTCAAATTTTTAAACCCGGGATTATTTTCCAGCCGCATGCTGGATTTCTTCGTGAGGACGGGAAGAGCGGAAGATATTTTTTCGTCCGTTACGTTATACGTTGCAGGCTCCACAGAATCCCACGGCATAGCATGCTCAAGGCTATCCTCTCCTATATCCATGCAGTCAAGAAACGATTTAAACGGTATATCGGAAACTACGCCCTTATTTTGAGTTGAACTTCCATTGACTCTGTAAAACTTCGCATTTGTAAGTTTTATAGCGCCTCCGTTTAAGTCAAGGTTGAATCTTGAAAGCAAGTTTGCCAGGTCTACAACTGTTTGAACAGTACCTTTCCCATGAGTATTCTTATCTCCTACGACTATTCCTCTCTTATAATCCTGGATAGCGCCAGCGAAAATTTCAGAAGCAGACGCACTGAGTTTGTTTATAAGAACAATTAAAGGTCCATTATAAAGCGCGTTTCCGCTCTCATCTTCCTCTACTTTTATATTTCCTCTCGAATCTTTAGTCTGCACTATAGGGCCATGTTTTATAAAAAGCCCAGTCAAATCTACCGCCTCTTTCAGGCTCCCACCCCCGTTTGAACGTAAATCAACAACAACACCATCTACTTTTTCCTTGCTAAACTGCTCCAGGATTTTCTTCACGTCCTTTGTCGAACTTCTATAATTTTCATCCCCCCTGTTTGCTCCGAGGAAATCGAGATAAAAGGACGGCAATGTAATTATTCCCAACTTTAAGCTTTTCCCGTTCTGAGGGTTTTTTATTTCTCTTATTTCAGATGAAGCCTCGGAGCTTTTAAGCTCTACGGTGCCTCTCATTATGGAGACGACTTTTGGAACAGCCATCGCTCCCTCGTTTCCGTCGAGAATAGTGAGATAGACTGAACTTCCTTTCTTTCCTCTGATTTTATCAACTACCTTGTTTATTGGCATATCAATAACATCTACCGGTACCGCTCCCTCTTCTCCTACGGCTACTATTCTGTCCGCAGCCTTTAATACCCTGCTTTTTTCTGCAGGACCGCCGGGAAGTATTTTTTCTACTTTTATATATCCATCTTCACTGGAAAGAAGGGCTCCTATCCCCACAAATGAAAGCTGCATCTGAGTATTGAAGTCATCTTCAGATCTCGGCGACATATAAGAAGAATGAGGATCGTAAAGTCTTGCAAGAGTGGAGAGAAATATCTCAAGTACATCTATGGACTCGTTCTCCTCCAGATACATCTTATAAGTTTTGAGACGTTTCAGGGTTCGCTGTTCGGGTGTCAGATGGGTGAATTGTTTAGGGGTAGGCTCAGAATCCCTCCTGCCCGTGTCCGATAATGATTTTGTAGAGATTATGGAGTTGATCTTACTATTATTTCTGTCCGTATCAGATGCCAGTTGAGCAGAAACTTTGGACTTGATTTCATCGTTTTTTTTAGCTGTGTCTGAAGATATTTTGTCCATCATCTTAAATGTAAGTATGTCATTCTTTAGCTTCTTTTCCCATATCACGTCAAGTTCTGCTTCTGCGTTGGTCCAATCGGCTTTAGCCCTATCAAATACGTAATCGTCATCCTCTTTAAAATCAAACTCTTTTTTTAGAAGTTTTTTAGCGTATTCTTCCCTTAATTTTGATTTTTCAACAAGTTTGTTGTATGCGATAAACGCAAAGGATGTATCGCCTCTACATACTCTTGCATACAAATCTCCCAACTGATCTCTGAAATCCTTTATGTCCGTTTTTGTAAAATAAAGATGATTGGGATCGAGAGCTTTGAGATATTCTTGAAAAAGCTGTTCCGATAAGCTACTGGGATCAGGATGTACATAATTTTCGCCTGCAAGAATCGCTGTAATAAGCCTGGCTATAATTCCGAACCTGTACTCGGGTTCGAGCGCACCAAAAAGTAAAGACGTAAATATTAATAAGAAAAAGGAACATACAAATATCCTAAAGCTTTTCATAATTAGAACTTCCACGAAAAGGTCACAGATGCTGTTGACCTGATAGTTTTAATTTTATTTTTATAGCAAAACTTATCATAAAAATTCGGAAGTTCTAATTAAACTGCCCATGAAAAGGTAATCAAGTGTTGTTTTTTGTTAATTCGTACTAAATAATCGATTCTTCAGAGTTGAGCAAGATAACAATCGACAATAATAATTTGACTTTCATCTCTGACATCACTATTTTGACTCTGACATCAGATAGGATCTTTCATATGAATTTTGACAAAGAAAAACAGGACAGACCGCGCATGCCGGAGTGGATAAGGGTAAAACCATTTACCGGACATGGGAGAAATAATGTTTCAGAAATATTAGATAAGTATAAGCTGAATACTGTTTGTACAAGCGCCAAGTGTCCCAATCTCGGAGAGTGCTGGAACAAAAAGACCGCGACATTTATGATACTTGGTGGCACTTGTACGAGAAACTGCAGGTTTTGTTCGGTTAATTACGGCGTACCAGGGCCGCTAGACCCAAAAGAATCTGAAAATGTAGCAAGAGCCGCAAAAGAAATGGGGCTGAAGTATGTGGTAGTTACAAGTGTGACCAGAGATGATTTGCCCGATGGAGGAGCTTCTGTTTTTGCTGAAACGATAATGAAAATCAGGGAGTTTAGCTCTGGGGATATAAAAGTCGAAGTGTTGACGCCGGATTTCAAGTGTAATCTTAATTCTTTAAAAGCTGTACTTGCCGCCAACCCATCAGTATTTAATCACAACATTGAAACGGTGAAAAGACTGTCTAAAGAAATAAGAATTACGGCCAGTTATGAAAATTCGCTTTTTGTACTTACAAAAGCTTCTGAAATAGCTGAAGGAAAAATTCCTGTAAAATCAGGGCTTATGGTCGGAGTAGGAGAAACAGATGATGAAATAGTACAATGCATATCAGACTTAAGATCTGCAGGAGTTTCCATGCTTACGATCGGGCAGTATCTTCCCCCTAAAAAAGAGAGCTGGCCTCTTGATAGGTACGTGCCGCCTGTAAAATTTGAAGAATGGAAGGACTATGCAGAAAGCTTGGGATTTTTCAATGTGGCAAGTGCTCCACTTGTAAGAAGTTCTTATTGTGCAGAAGACCTGAGCCGCAGCAGAGTAAATCATAAAACGCTAAGTTAGGTTAAAAAGCTAGTTCATGAGTGATAGATCATCAGGTTATTGGAATGTAATTTTATCTCTTCTAATGTGGGGAATTTTGCCCATATACTGGAAGGCAATGGCAGAATTTCCCGCTACGGATATTCTCGCGCACAGAACAATATGGAGTTTCGCGTTCTTAAGCGTGCTCTTGTTTTACTACAAAATATGGAATGACTTTTTCAAGAATTTTTCTTCTTTGCGGGAAATCGGACTTCTGTTTTTTCGCGCTTTTTTTCTCGGCATAAACTGGTTTATATATGTGTGGGGAATAAATCACGGGTATGTTGTAGACTGTAGTTTCGGTTATTTTATCATGCCGCTTGTAATAGTTGTGATGAGTTTTATCTTTTTAAAAGAAACACTCAATAAACTTGAAATAGTCTCGTTTTTCCTGATATTATTGGGCGTTTTAAACCTTACGTTAAGGTACGGTAAATTTCCATGGCTAGCTCTATCGCTAGCTGTTACATTTGCTATTTATGCATTATTGCGAAAAACGTCCAGGCACGGACCCATATCGGGGCTTGCCGCAGAAGTTGCGATACTATCCATTCCTGCTTCTATTTACCTGGTATTGTCTGGAACAGGAAATGGATGGCTATATTACAGGGATATTTCTTTTGCTACCTTATTGATTATTTTAGGTGCCGGCGTAGTTACCGTGGTCCCGCTTTTGTGCTACGTTCACGGCATAAAAAGAATAAAACTAAGCAGTGCAGGCATATTGCAATACATAAGCCCAACGTGCACTTTTATCCTGGGAATATTTTTGTACAAGGAACGGTTTTCTTCTGTTTACTTCGCTACCTTTGTTATGATTTGGATAAGCATTATCATATTCTCTTACGATAGCTTAAAAAGAGCAAAACTTATACAATAATTAGCAATTGATAATTGGCAATTAACAATTGATAATTGCCAATTGTTAATTATATTTATAAGTCCGATTTTCTTGGGGAATTCGTTGTTATTGTTTTTTTACCAATTTTAAGGTTTTTAATTATGAGTAATGTTGTATTGGACTTTGAAAAGCCTATAAGTGAGCTGGAACTTAAAGTGAAAGAGCTTCAAAGCCTCAGCGACTTAAATGATATTGACGTGAGCGAAGAGATCTCTGTGCTGACAAAAAAACTGGAAGAGACAAAAAAACTAGTGTATAGCAATCTTTCAGCGTGGCAGAGAGTGCAGCTTGCCAGACATCCTAACCGGCCGTATACACTGGACTATGTAGAAAGAATATTTACTGATTACATACAACTGCATGGCGACAGAAGATATGCCGAAGACGCAGCTATCGTGGGTGGGTTTGCGAAGCTTGATGGAAAACCCGTTATGATTATAGGCACCCAAAAGGGGCGAAACATAAAAGACAATGTTTATAGGAACTTTGGCTGTCCACATCCCGAGGGATACAGAAAAGCCATGAGGCTTATGGAATTGGCTGATGCTTCCAATGTACCAATAATATCCTTTATAGATACGCCCGGCGCTTATCCAGGTATAGCCTCAGAAGAACGGCATGTTGGAGAAGCAATTGCTGTCAATCTAAGAGACATGTTCAAGCTAAGCGTGCCTGTACTTGCCATTGTAATAGGCGAAGGCGGAAGCGGCGGAGCTCTTGGAATCGGAATAGGCAATAAAATTCTTATCATGGAACACGCCTATTATTCCGTAATAACTCCTGAAGGCTGTGCGGCTATTCTATGGAAAGACAGAGCATTTTCCAGCAAGGCCGCAGAATCGCTCAAGCTCACAAGCTCTGAGCTCCTTAAACTTGAAATAGTGGATGAAGTAATTCCCGAACCGATAGGCGGAGCTCACTACAACTATGATCAAGCCGCCGCACTTCTTAAAAAAGCTATAATAAAGAATCTGGATGCCCTTTGCTCTAAAACCGCAGGCGAACTAAAAGAGGAAAGATATCAAAAATATCGCCATATAGGCAAATTTACAGAAGTAAAAGAAAAAGAAGAAGCACTTCCTCCTCCAGCCGACGAAGAAAAGGAAAAATCCGAAAAAGAATAAGGATTTTCAGCGGTGCTCGTTCAGTTAAGTAGAAGTATTATCTCAAATGCAGAGCATGGCTCTTTATACGAAAAATAATAGCCTAAAAAGAGTTTTGCAATTACCTCACAAGATATTGTCAAACTGTAATTGTCAGGACATAGCCTCTAACAGGGGCTGGTAGTTTTATAATCTAAAAGCACCTTGGTTCTTCGTGTTCCGGCGACCGCACGTTATTCTTAATATTAGCATTACAAGGTTGATATATACCTCTCTCAGGCACAAATATGTTTTTTCCCATTAGAACAAGAGAATAAACTTAACAAAATAATAATTTAAAAAAGCAGCAAAAATTGGAAAATCATAAAAAAGGAAAGAGGTTACAGGATAAAGAAAAGTTAATAATGTAACAATTAAAAGGGAAAGAAATTAAGTTGTGAAAAGCAAATTATTGGTTGGTTTGATTGTGGAGTTAATCCTTAATACGGTTTTTAGTGCTATAGAAACACCAGGAACAATAAAACATAAACTTGATTATATAGAAGCTTTGGTAGCGGGAGGTATGTTAGAACTTCAACGAGACATAGAAAATACATCCGCAATAGTATCACCACCTGGATCTCCTGAACAATTGAAAAATGATTTAATCGTTTTATGTCGCCCAATAGCTCTTCTAAATATGGCTAAAAGACAAATAGAAGATATTGCCCGCGCGCATCATGAAATTGATCCTTCGTTCATCTCTTCCATGCCAGACACTGTTGAACCTCTTCGTATAAAAATAGATAATTTGATGGCATTACACAAGAAAGCACAAGAGGATCTGGTAATTTTGGGCTTACATGAAAAGATAATATTATTAAAAAATAACATATATTATACGAATCTAATTGCATCTGATTTAGACGTTTTAGGCTTATCAAGACATATTACAATATGTCAAGAAAATGATCTCACCTGTTCATTGCATTCTCTATTTAATTATTTACGCAGCCGTTCTCCTCTGGAAGTTGCAACTATTAAATCTAAAAGCTCGCCAAGGGCCTTAAGCGTATTGAGTAATTTAGAGGCAAAATATGGCGCTCCAATTGCTTTGCAGAAAGCAGTTAATGGAACTGAAGAAAATTGTCTATGGGGGATGGCATTAAAAGTGTTAGAATTAGAGCCATATGACATAAATTCATGCTCTAAAATAATAGATGGAACATTGTATATTTATAGGGGGCTAGATGATGCTAAATTAGAAAAAATAGCATTAGAATTTGGGTTAATACTTCAAGTTGCTGCCGTAGAACATAAACCGTACGCTGTAGCTGACTTCGTGACTATAGATATACAAATGATTGTAAATGATCTACCTAATGGCGATTATCTCGTTGGAGTGCCGAGCCATTACGTTTTTTTTAAAAAAACATCTGACGAGATTAGCGTTTATGATTCGGGGCACAATAACCCAGAACTAGAAGGAGAAGTCTTTGGCTTTTCACACTGTAATGAGGCTGCAATAAAACATTTAGTAAAAATCACTAAGCCTAGCCTATATCAAGGTGCAAAGCTCGCATTTCATAAGCTTACAATCTTTTGAATTGTTTTAAATGGTAATTTTTGAGTTCAGTATATACTGTTTCAGGAATGGACAAATTACCTCTGCCGGTTGCCATGCTTATGCTTGGAAGGATCTCTCCATGAAAGTCTGTTCCTCCAGTTATTTGCAAATTTAATTCCGAAGCATATTTCAACAGCATTTTATGTTGCTTTTCCGAATATTCCGGGTAGTAAGCCTCTATTCCGTCCAACCCCAGAGAGATAAAATGAATAATATCAGATTTCACGTTTGTGCAATTTGATTTATTTCTATGCACAGGATGAGCCCATATAGCTATTCCGCCTGCATTATGGATGATAGAAATGACTTCGGCTATTTCTGGTAAAATCCTAGAAACATAATTTTGCGCCCCTCGCGCAAGGCATGAACCAAATACATCTTTAATGGTCTTGAAATATTTCTTCTTTACAAGCAAAGAAGCTACATGCGGCCTACCTATTACATCTCCGCCCGCTTCGTTTTTTACCTCTTCTAAAGTTATATCAAAACCGCTCTTCCTAAGACCCTCAAGCATTTCATAATTTCTCTTTTCCCTATTCCCTCTTATTTTCTTGAGTAATTCGCCTAGTTCAGAATTAGCATGGTCAACCCACAAACCAAGAACATGTATTTCTCTAAGATTCCAGGTTGAAGCTATTTCCACCCCGGGAACTGCTTTAACTTTTGATTGTTTAGCAGCTGATAAAAATTCTTGTATCCCATCAAGCGTATCATGGTCCGTCAGGGCAACAGCGGCTAAATCAAGAGATTCTGCCATTCTTATGATAGCACTAGGCGAGAGTGTCCCATCAGAAGAGGTGCTATGAGTATGTAAATCAATTTTTTTCATAAAATTCCTTTTCTAAAAAAGAAATTTTTTATCAAAAATATTATCCCGACAGCCGCATAAACAGATAAAAACGGTTCAACAGGCACTCTAAATCTTGGAGTGGCCGCCGCACCGCCGGCAATAAAAAAATAGAGCAATAACAAAAATATAAACAAGTGATCCATGACAACTCCTCCCGAATCTTTTTTAATCACCACATAAATCCCATAAAGTGCAAAGGTATAAAATACCAAGAGTAAAAAAGCTAATGGTAATGCAATCAATAACAGATCATTTCTGCCATTAAAATAATGTTTCATTCCTTTAACAAGCCCGCTGGAATTAATTACCCCCAATGTGCCTTTTCCGCCTATTATAAAGCCAAATGATTCAAACAAATCATTAACAGCCGGAAGGAAAGTGCCAATTGAGTTTTTGCACTGTAAATAAGCGTACAAAAACGGGTGCTCCTTTATCACGGAAAATGCTCTTTTTGCACAGTATTCTGAAATCTCTTTCTGGGTTGAGATTTTGTCAAGTTCAGAATCAATTTTTGATTGCTGCTCTGTAAAACTTATCGAATGAATTCTTGCAAGAACGGAACATGCATCGTAACGATACATATTTACGGCAGGAACAGAAGTTATCCCTGTATATCCGCAAGCATGATGATTTCTGACAACCCAGATCCCCGGAATCAAGAAAAGAAATATCGCCACTAGCAAAATGTATTTAACCCTTTTAACCCTAAAAGAAATCCACAACAAGAACAAAACGGCTAGCGGAATAAAAACAGCGCGAGTTAGGCACAATACCCCGGCAAGTATCCCAATAAAGATAAAATAAAATAAAATAAAATTGGTCCTGATATTTTCTCTATTAATTACCTTCAGGCTGGAAACAAACAACAATAGAAGCAGAAAAACAAAAACTGTCTCGCTTAGCACTTTAGTGCTGTACACAATGCATAGGGGCGATAATGAGTATAATATTCCCGCAAGGAATCCAATCTTTTCTGCATCTTCTTTAAACAAGAACTGTGTCGACTTCATTACTAAAACAGCCGAAAAAGAATCAATAATGGCCTGAAAAAGGAGCAATGTCGGAATAAAGCTCGTTTTAAAAAATAACATGCCCCCAGACATCAAAAGAGGGTAGAGAGGGACTCTGAATATTTCCAGATTGCCAGGCGTACCATAAATATTACTTTCAATAACACTTCTTGCCAAGCGAATGTAATCAAAAGAATCCGGAGTAAGATATGTTACATTTATAAGAACCACACAAAGAAAAGAGAGTCTTAGGACAAGGGCCAGAACAAAAACAATAAATATTTTTTGAGAAAGAGTTATCTCAAAAAATCTAAAATCAAAAAAACATTTGTTTAACACTTAAACTTCCTTTTGTTTATTTTCTGTCTGAGGTCAATCTATCTATATTGTAAATGCACTATTGCTAGCGAATAGCAGAAACGTTACAAGCATTTCTATAAAAAAAGCTAAAAAAGACAAAAAATATTGTAAGAAACTAAAGGTAAATTATAGTTTGTCATCTGGTTTAAAACAAAGGACAAATAGGAAATGATAAAAACAAAAGTCAGCTTATCGATAATTGCGATCATATTTTTATCAACATTAACATTTGCCTCGACAAAACAAGTTCAGCGTAATCAGGACGATGAAGAAGGCGTAGAAGAGTTAAAATCTTTTGATGTCCAGTATTCTCCTTATAACAAAGAAAAAACAGAAGTTCGAGGCTTAAAATTAGGATTGCCCATGTCTGCCGGAAATGGAATAGTTCATGGCGCAGAAATATCCTTGCTTTGCAGTGATACTGCAAATATTTCGGGATTTCAGGGATCTCTCATTGGTGTTAATATAACAAAAAAACTGAATGGAGCGCAAGTAGCATTAGTCGCTAATATGCTCAGGGAACATGGAGAAGGAGCCCAGTTCGGAATATTAAGTTTTGCCGCTAAAAGCATAAAAGGCGTGCAGTTCGGATTGTTTTGTTATTCAAAGAAGACAGAAGGATTGCAATTCGGTATTGTAAATAACGCTGATGACTTGGCTGATTTTCAGCTAGGAATCCTGAATTATAATAAGCGCGCCTGGGTACCGCTTTTGCCGCTGATAAACTTCTCCCCCCGCGTAATAAAATACTTCTATGAATCTGACGCTGACGAAGAACCGGAGGGGTAAAAATATTTTAAATGCACTTGCGGTTGAAATATTTTATTAAAATTCCGCTTGAATAAATTGTCAAACAAAATATCTTCTGAACCTATTGTCTTTTAAGTTATTATAAGGATCATGTATTTAATTCTGACAAGTATTCTGGTTATTTTCGTTGGAGGACTGGTTTCATCGCTGGTTCCTGACAGAAGAAAGCCGTCTGTCTTCGCCTCGTTCTACATAATCGCAGCTTTAGCAATATCTGTTTTTATGTTATCCGAGATTCTTATGGGGGCCTCTCTTAAAAGGATAGTTCCAATGCCGTTTCCTATCGGCAATATGACTTTGGCAATAGATAGCCTCTCTTCTTTTTTCATACTATTTATAGCAATAATGGGAATTCCAGGAGTGCTTTATGCCGTCGGTTATTTGAAACCGTACATGGATAAGAAAGAACATTTATCATCTCATTATTTCTTTCTGGGCACATTTTTTGCTTCAATCCTGGTTATTCCTCTGATACAAAACGCCATTGCGTTTCTAATCGCCTGGGAAATAATGTCACTATCCTCTTTTTTTCTGGTTATATTCGAAAGCAAAAAGGAGGAGGTCCTGTCAGCGGGGATAAATTATCTGATAACGATGCATGTATCGGTAATTTTTCTGATAATAGGATTTGTCGGACTTTCTTTGCTTGCAGACAATTATAATTTTCCGGCATTCAAGGTGTTTTTTGAAAGCAGCACGGCGTATATCACAAATATAATCTTCATGGTTTTCTTTATAGGTTTTGGAATAAAGAGTGGTTTTATTCCATTTCATACATGGCTGCCAAAAGCTCATCCTGCCGCGCCAAGCCATGTATCTGGGATAATGTCAGGGGTAATGATAAAAATTGGTATTTATGGGATATTAAGAATGCTCCTGCTGATAAAAACGCCATCTATGGAACTTTCATATTTTTTCATAATAATTTCAATACTTACCGCACTGTTTGGAATTCTAAACGCGATAGCTCAGAGCGACATAAAAAAGCTGCTTGCATACAGCAGTATTGAAAATATAGGAATAATAGGCGTTGGAATAGGCGTTGGGATGCTGGGGCTATCATATAAAAGTGATCTTGTCGCGTTTTTAGGATTTGCCGGTGCTCTTTTACATTTACTTAACCACTCGATATTTAAAGAACTGTTATTTTTCGGAGCCGGCTCTATATACACCAAAACGCACACAAGAAATAGCGAGAAACTTGGAGGGCTTATAAAAACAATGCCTTTTACAGGTGGCCTTTTCCTGATCGGATCTATAGCCATAGCCGCACTGCCGCCATTCAATGGGTTTGCAAGTGAATTTTTAATTTACATGGGACTGCTTAATGGCTTTAAGATACATGACCTTAATTTGTTGATACTTTTCAGTATAGTTTTAGGTGCTATGGCACTGGTAGGGACAATGGCGCTTCTCTGTTTTTCAAAAGTATTCGGGATTGTATTCCTTGGCAGCCCCAGAGCCAAATTACCGCATCCTATAGAGAGTGATGTTTCCTTTACTATGTTGATGCCAAAATTGATACTTGCAATTCTCGTGATTACTATCGGACTATTCCCGCAGATAGCGTTAAGCATAATAACCCCTGCCGTAAAGATTTTCATTCCTTCAGATAATTTGTATCATCTTAGCTTCACTTCCATCAGGATGATGAATTTTATTTCATTCTCTTCCTTCCTCTTGCTGCTGATACTTGTAATAACCTTTGGAATTCGTGAATATATTATGCACAAAAAAGCAATTACAAGATATAAAACATGGGACTGCGGATACCAGGCAGGAACCGCGAGAATGCAATATACATCCCATTCATATTCAGCCCCATTTATGGAAATGCTGGACAATATTTTTGTTAGAAAAACAGCGATTGCGAAACCTGAGGGGGTCTTTCCTCAAAAAGGACATTTCAGGCTCAAATTCAATGACATTATTGAGTATTATATGATAAAGCCGCTTATTAAGGGAACCCAAAAGATTCTTGGCAAATTCCTTTGGATCCAAAACGGAGATACTCAGATGTATATTCTTTACGGTTTCATATTTCTTATTATTGCCATTATAGGAGCATTTCTGTTTTAACACATTATGACCATAATTCTTAACTTAATTCTTATCCTTGCGTTACCACTCCTGTTTATAGGCGTGATAAATAAAACAAAAGCCTTTTGGTCGGGAAGAAAAGGTCCGTCCATATTCCAGCCATTTTATGATTTTGTCAGACTTTTTAAAAAGGGAATGGTTATAAGCAAGACGACATCATTTGTGTTCCTGATTTTTCCGGGAATTACTTTTGGCACAACATTTTTTGCTTCACTTCTCATTCCTTTCGCCCTTCATTCATCCGTACTAAATATTGAAGGCGCTTTTATAATTTTTGCTTACACCATGTCCTTGGGCAAGTTTTTCTCAATCATAGGCGCAATGGATACCGGCAGTAGTTTTGAAGGCATGGGAGCCAGCAGGGAAGCATCTTTTTCTACGATTGTTGAACCCGCATTTTTCATAATCATGGGTTCTATTATTGCGCTTACAGATATTTATAATTTTGATGGCTTTGCAATGATAATATCAAAAGCCGGATCTGTCGGCTATCTAATCGTAATTTTGGGTGCAATAACACTATTTATGATAATCTTGATCGAAGGATGCAGGGTGCCCATTGATGACCCCAACACACATCTTGAGCTTACCATGATTCATGAGGTCATGATACTAGACAATTCAGGGCCGGATTTAGCTCTATTAAGCTACAGTTCAGGAATGAAAATGGTTGCATTTGCATCGTTAATAGCAAATCTCTTAATCCCGACAGAAATCCCTTTGCGAATATCCCTGCTTCTTTTTGTTGGAATAATCATGGCAATCGCAATGGCTGTAGGAACAACAGAATCAGCAATCGCCAGACTTAGAATGTCAAGAGTGTTTGATTTTATATTTTTTACAAGTTCTTTAAGTCTGATAATTTTATCATTTGTAGCAATCGGACTGTACGGATAATTAAATCGCCTGGACAGTATTGCGATAGAATTATTTAGTATGAATTGACAAAATTAACGCTTAATCACCTTTCGGAGGCGATTTAATTATGGAAAACACATTGGCTCTATTATTTGGTCTTACTATGCTAAGCATGTCCGCTACAAGCAGAATGAAATCCTATTTAAAGATGCTTTCGATCCAAGGATTGCTTCTTTTTCTGATATTTTACGCATTCATGGAACAGTTCAATGCCCTGAACTTCTGTTTTCTTGCTTTCGAGACACTGGGAGTAAAAATGATTATAATTCCATTATTTATCTGGAGAATAATTAAAAAAGGTAAAATTTACAGAGACACATCTCCATCCATTCCTAAATTTTATTCTCTTGTTGCAGCAACTATAATTCTCTTTTCCGGATTTGTATTTTCGGTGTTTCTAAAGAAGATGTTGATCAATACCAATCCGCTATCTTTCGGAGTTGCATTATCAACAATCATAATCAGCCTGTTTTTCATTACAATCAGGAAGAAAGTCATTACCGGAGTGATAGGTTATATCATGATGGAAAATGGAATTTTCCTTCTCTCATTATCCGTTGAAAAAGAAATGCCTATAATCGTTAATATGGGGATATTGCTTGACCTTTTTATAGCAGTTTTTATACTCGGCTTGCTTGTTAAACGCATAAGCAGAACATTTGAAGATAATGATATGGATTCATTAAAAGTCTTAAAGGATTCCGTCGATGATAATTGAATTTTTACTGATATTTCCTCTGATCGGAAGCATTTTGCTGTTGATATTTAAATCAAGAAACATAGCAAGGCCTTTGCTGTTTTTATATTCTATCTCTTATTTTCTCACATCCATATATCTCTGCTATTGCATTCATTCAAATATAAAAATCGGCGGTCTTCTGAAAATCTACTTTGCTGTAGATCCGCTTAATATTGTTTTTCTTCTGATCCTCTCAATCGTTTTTCTTGCCGTTTCGATTTACAATGACGGCTATGTAAAAGTCTCAGACATGAAGAAATCCAAACTTAGTTATTATTCAATTGGCATTCTACTCTTCATTTTTTCAATGACAGGGACAATTCTGAGCACAAACATGGCGCTTTCCTGGGTATTTATTGAAGCTACGACTCTTACAAGCGCTTACCTGGTATACTTCGAGAGAACTAAGCAGTCTATAGAGGCAGCATGGAAGTATGTATTCATATGTTCTATAGGTATTTCTCTGGGATTTGTGGGAATAATTTTGCTAACCATAGCGACGGCCGATATCAATTCCCTATTTTTCAGTGAGTTGTACAATCATTCCGCCTATATAAACAAAACCTGGTTGAACCTGGCTTTCGTGTTTTTCCTCATAGGGATTGGAACGAAAGTTGGGCTCGCTCCGGTTCACTCTTATCTTCCAGAGACACTTTCTGTATCGCCGGCTCCTATTTCGGCTCTGCTTTCCGCGGTCTTGCACAATGCTGCATTTCTATTGATTATAAGGTTTTTCCATATCACCGTACTCGCGGGAAATAGTGGATATGGCCGAACTTTAATGATTGCAATGGGGGTAATGTCACTTTTTGTTACTGCCGTATATATCTTCACCGTAAAAAATTACAAAAGAATGCTTGCATACTCATCCATAGAAAATATGGGAATAATAGCTTTGGGAATAGCACTTGGAGGTACTGCTATAATAGCTGCAATGATACATTTGGTCTTTCACTCTCTAATAAAAACATCATTCTTTCTTACCGCTGGAAATATTTTTAAAATTTTTAAAACAAAGCGAACAAATGAGGTTCATTCAATTATAAAAAGGGACAAACTTACAGGGTGGCTATGGATCGCCTGCTTCATAGGCATTGCCGGAATTCCCCCGTCTCCTCTTTTTGTAAGCGAATTCCTGATGGTTAAGGAGATGATATCAAGTAGACATTTCCTGTTAATGGCTGTTTTTTTAATACTTTTAACGATAATAATCTTCGGCATGGCAAAGCGAATAATATACATGTCTTGCGGGAAAGATATTCCAAACACGCATAATCATGATGATTTCGAGGGTTACGCTGATAAAGAGGAGCATAAACCAGTTTTGCTAAGTCCGCTAATGTACGTGCCGCAAATAATCCTTCTTCTGATTTCAGCTTTGGCAGGACTCTATATGCCGGGTATTCTATCAAAACTTTTAGAACAAGCTTCATTATTAATCTAATACACCATAAAAATGAAAAATTTTCTTGCAGTCAAAAATAATCAGGTATCAAATATTAACGAAATTCCTTTGTTGGATTTTTCGTCGCTTCACGAAAAGATAATTGAAAAATGCAAAAAGAGTAAGATACGGCCGATATGCTTTTTCGGACTGGGAAAAGCCTCGTCTGTAAGGCTTTTTGTAGCGCTTGCGGACGATAAGAATTCGGAAATACTCGTTTCATCATCAATTTTGAATAGAAGCACCACTTATCCATCACTGACACCAAAGGTTCCCGCCTTTCATATTTTTGAACGGGATTTTCATGAAGAGTTCGGGATAAAGTTTGAAGGTCATCCATGGCTCAAGCCCGTGAGTTACCGCAAAAACAGGTTTGACTCAAATTCAAAAATAGAAAACTACCCTTTTTTTGAAATGACCGGAGAGGAGCTTCACGAAGTAGCTGTAGGCCCGATTCATGCAGGAATAATTGAGCCCGGACACTTCAGATTTGTGTGCAGCGGAGAAACAGTTTATCACCTTGAAATTCAGTTGGGATACCAGCACCGAAATCTAGAAAAATTATTTCTAGACAATAAAAAAATTGCCCCGCATTTAGCTGAATCCATAGCAGGAGATACTGTTATAGGCCATACTCTGGCGTACCTTAATGCAGTTGAGTCTTTAACAGGCACTGAAATCAGCCGCAGAGCTCAAATCATAAGAATTATCGCTCTGGAATTGGAAAGAATAGCAATGCATCTTGCGGATTTAAGCGCAATCGCAAATGATATTGCCTACTTGATGGGCAGTGCCGTTTTCGGAACTACTAGAACAACCGTTATAAATACTCTTCTTTCTATATGCGGAAATAGATTCGGCCGCGGATTGCTCCGGCCGGGAGGAGTTATTTTCGATGTAGATGAAACACTAATAAAAAAAATAAAAACTAATCTTGCAAAAGTTTCAGTAATTACCGATAGAATGGCGGGAGTAATGTTTACGTGTTCTACAGTTACCAGCAGGCTTGACAAAACCGGCACCGTATCAAAAGAAGACGCGATAAAAATCGGAGCAGTAGGAATATCCGCCAGAGCGTCAGGCGTCAATATCGATTCCAGAATAAATCATCCTTTTGGGGCGTATGCCGAAATGAAACTTAAGAATAAATACAATAAAACCGGCGATGTTTCAGCTCGCACTCATATACGATACGTCGAAATAGGCCAGTCTATAAATATCATAAATCGGCTTCTGCCGGAATTAGAAAAAGACTCTTGCTCTGAATCCATTTTTTGCGAAATAAAAAATAATCTTAACCCGGAAAGTTTTGTTATTTCTATCGTAGAAGGCTGGCGCGGAGAAATCGTTCATACCATGCTGACAGACGAGGCAGGGCAAATTATTAAGCATAAAATTAAAGATCCATCTTTCAATAATTGGTACATGCTGGCTCTTGCCATGAGAAATAATGGAATTTCTGATTTCCCGCTTTGCAATAAAAGCTTTAACCTTTCGTATTGCGGAAATGACCTGTAAATTTTTCAAAGAAAAATTTAAAAATAATTAGACCCGACTTTTCAAAAATATTGTAATGTAGAAAAAAATGAGTACAAAAATTAAATCTCAGATATCAAATACCTTTTCGCGGAGGGGCTAGTTATGTTAAACACTCTTAGAATGAAGTTTTTTCATGGGAAACAATATATTCCCAATGTTAGAAAGGCGGCTATAGACGGTCGCCACCGTGGACTTCCCATACTTTTCCAAGAAAAGTGCACGTCTTCATGCTCTGAATGCGCCAAATGCTGTCCTGCAAATGCAATAAACCGGGAGAAACTGGAGATAGACCTTGGCAAATGCATATTCTGCGGCGATTGCGAAAGAGCATGCAAACAACAAGCTATAAAATTTTCTGCTTTTTATAAGCTTTCAACGACAGATAGAGATTCTCTGATTGTCAAAGGAAATATGAGCGAAGCCGATTATTATAAGCAAGCAATAACAGCCAAAGAAAAAAGCAAAGCTCTTTTCGGCAAATCCCTAAAACTCAGGCAGGTTTCCTCTGGGGGATGCAACGGTTGTGAATTCGAACTTAACGCCTGCTCAAACCCAAACTTCGATATGGGCAGGTTCGGAATAGACGTGGTGGCATCTCCAAGGCACGCCGACGGACTTTTAATTACCGGACCGCTTACAGAAAATATGGCAGCTGCACTCGATGATGCGTATGAGTGCATCCCCGCTCCTAAAATAATTATACTTGCCGGTGCCTGCGCTATTAGCGGCGGACTGTTTCAAAATTCAGACGCCTTAAACAGAAGCTTTCTGGAAAAACATCCTATAGATTTATATATCCCCGGCTGCCCAGTTCATCCGCTCACCGTAATAAATGGAATCCTTGATTTTGTGGGACATAAATGATGCCTAATACGGCTCTCCAAATGTATTCTTAAAATGGAAGGACGAGTTTTTTCATGCGCTTTAGCGAGGTTGTCTCGTCTGAAATTATAGGATAATGTGAACAATCTCCTCTCTTTTGGAGATTATATACCTTTTTAGAACCTTCCTGCTCTTCGTAACTTGCAAATAAGAAGTAATAGATAAGCTTTTTCTTTGATTATTACTTGCTTTGGTATAAAAATAGGTATATGCTTTGTGTTCACTTTTTGGTTACTTTCTTTGTAGATATTGTTTTTTGTTTCAATCTTAATATGAATTAAATGATTGGAACAACTTCTAATCTTCTCCAATCTAGGCTTTTAGGTTAAACTTAAACTAAGGTAGAAATATGATGAAACATTACAAGCCATTTATTATTTATAGTATTACTTTTTTAGCTTTATTTTTTATATCATCTCAAGGGATAGCAGGAAGAGAAAAATGCGAAACTCTAGATCCTCTTGCTTATCCAGCTAAGGATGTATTGAATTTAAATGCCTTAGATAAGAGGAATTTGAAGGGATGCGGTCAAATTCTTGGGGTTGTTGATTCTGGTGTAAGTAAACATTTACCAGATTGTCTTCAGGGGAAAATAGTTAATGATACCAGCAGCATAATAAATGCAGATGATGTTGCAGGATGTCATGGCGTGATGGTTGCTCAAGTGGCGGTAAGTAAACAAGCGGGTTTGGCTCCTGGAGCGAAAGTATTTTTAGGATCTGACCAAATAAAAATTGCAGATACCATGTTGTTAGGTATCCCCGATGCAATTAAATTTGCCATAAGAAATGGAGCAGATGCTATAAACTTATCCGTGCATGAACTTAATAATTATAGTAAACTTGAACCATATTTACTCTACGATGCATCTTATATGAGTAATCATGGGAAAACAACCTACAGCTTTCTTGAAGGTATTAAGTATGCGATTGATAATGGTATTCCTGTTTTTATGTCAGCTGGAAACAATAAAGAAGAGATTGATGGCAAAATTTTAGAAGGTATTTGTGAACAAGCTGAACTAACTAAACACCCTGAATTACTGTTTATTGTTGGTGGTTTTGATTATAAATCAGGAATGTTTATACGTAAAGAGATCACTTTTGCCGAGCACTCAGGACGAGCTAAATCTGGAAATGATTATTCCCAATTTCTTGTTGTAGGACCATACAAAATCAAAGTTGAAAAATTCCTATCGATCAAAGATCGTAAAAAAGAATTAGAAATATTTCGCTTGGCATGTGATGCGCCTAAGTTTATACATAATTGGACGCAAGATCTTCAGAATGCACTAGAACTAGAAAAGAATTCTGAACTTACTGCTAGAATCTCTCCATTGCTTACTCAATTAGAAGAACAGCAGCTTTATCTGGCGAGCTATGAAGGTAACGTAGTAAAAGAGCAAATGCTAAAAGAGATAGAAGAAGAATTAAAGAAGCTTGGGGAAGCCACGAATAAGACCTCTATTGGAAAGAAGATATTGGGCTTTCTCCGCAATGTTTTTAACTTGAAATGGGAGCTTCTGGATGGTGAGAGGCATATAGACTCACGAGAAAGGCCTAAAATAGTTGAGAAACCAGGATTTGATTTACGTAAAGCAAATGGTATTTTTGAAGAAGGTATCATGCATATTCATAGAGGTAGTGATGGAGAACAAATACTACCAGAGGTTGCTTTTAAACTTAGAGAAGTAGAAGGAACCTCTTTCGCTTCTCCGGCAGTAGCATCGGTTTATCTTCGCTTAAACCAATACAGAAAAACTGCAGGGTTTTTAAATCCAGAGGATATCGCTATCGCAATGAAAGCAACGGCTTATAAGAAAGAGGTATTAGAAGAAGGTGAAGAGCCTGGGTGGTATGGATGTGGAGTGATTGATGCTGGAGCTGCTTTTACGTTATGTGAAAAAATTGCACAAGCCCGCTTGGCTTTTGCACGCGGAGAATATCTTTTAAGTGTTGATTATTGGATGAATATTTTTGATACTATAGCTCCACGTTATCCTTTACCTGCAAATTATTACTTTGAAATTCTTGAGGCATATAAAGCTACAGGACAGTACAAAAGAGCAGAAGGAAACAGTAAACCAGCTTTACTAAGAAACTTTCTCGAAAAAGTACTCACTTACTATCCAACTTATTATGCAACACACGCTCAAGATCGTCTAGAGGGAATTTTATTATACGAGCTGGGGGAATATGAAAAATGTAAAGCCAAGTTTAATAATATACTTGGAGAAATAAAGAGAAGTGGAAATAAGATAGACAATAGAGGTTTGGATGTTGCTATTTTCAATAAAGAAAGATGGATTGGAGTGCTACTTGAATCCAAAAAACAAATGAGCCTCTGGTTTGAGGGATTTTTAACATGTGAAAAAACTAGTGTAACAGAATACACAAAAAATGAAAAAACTACTTTTTTGACTTTGAGCTCAAGTATGGAAAAGTTTAGATATCGTATAACGATTCGTAATGGTGAGAAGTTATTGCAAAATCTACTTACGAACATTGAGCATGGGTTTACGCAATATGACTCCCTTGATCCTAACGGAAAGTGGCTTTTTCTTTACACCGCAAACGATATTTTAGGTTCAAATAGAATGGAATATTCTGTAAATTCTATAGTCGATTTACCTGCCGGAATGGCTCAACAGATCGAGGAATTAAAAGCGAGTTTAGGAAAAATGCCAGACCCCTGGAAGGTTATTATCCCAAATAAATATATAGAATAAGAGAAGTTAACGTTGCGGGGGGGGGGGCGCTACGATCCAATTGTTCCGAATGATTGGAACAATCTCTAATTTCCTCTATTTAGACTTTTGTGTTGAAGTATTATCAATTTTAGATTTGCCTCTTCGCCGAAATGAAAAGTAACTATCATAAAACAGCCTCAATTTTAGTATTTGGAAGGTTATAGATTTTGAGAATGAAGTAATCCTTGTCTCTGAACCCATAAGCTTGCCTGATGAGCCA
>JAJXWI010000121.1 GCA_021781705.1 bacterium
TTCCGATCTACTGGAGGCCTATCAACAATGGGATATTCTCCTGCCTCAATGGGGGTTGCCGTTTTAGCTCAAAAAATGAATAAGGAGGTCTATTGTATTTCAGGAGATGGATCCATTCAGATGAACCTTCAAGAATTTGAAACTATTGCATTTAATAAATTACCTATTAAAACCATCATATACAATAATAAAGGATACCTACTAATAAGACATACCCAGAAGAATTTTTGCGGTGGCAGATTAATGGGAGAAGGCAACCAGACAGGTGTTGGATTTCCTGATTTTAAAAAAATTGCTAATGCTTTCGGAATTCACCATATGAAGATTAATAATGAATCTGAATTGGATGAAAAACTTAATGAATTAATAAATTTTAAAGGTGCTGTTATTTGTGAAGTAATGAATCCATCCTGGCAATTACTAATTCCAAGAGTTTCATCAAAACAATTAGAGGACGGATCTATGGTATCTATGCCTTATGATGACATGTTTCCTTTTCTTGACAGAAACGAATACGAAAGTAATTGTCTTTGGAGTAGAAATGACAAAGAATAAAAAGCTAAAGGTAGCAATTCTGGGAGGAGGGCTTATTGGGACGGATCTTCTTATAAAGGTAATTCGATCTTCAATGCTGGAATGTACAGGTTTTATAAGTAAAAGTATAAATTCTACTAGAATGGCGAAAGCTATTAGTCTAGGAATTCCAATTTCAGACAAAGGGATCAACGCAATAGAAGATAATCCTGATATGTATGACTTGGTTTTTGACGCTACTTCGGCATCAGGCCACTTAATTCATGCTCCGATTTTAGAAAAATTGGGAAAGATGGTTATAGATTTGACTCCGGCTAAATTAGGGAAAATGTGTGTTCCTGCTGTAAATATAGACGAGTGTTTGCATTTACATAATGTAAACATGATTACTTGTGGAGGTCAAGCAACGATACCCCTTGCCTATGTAATTGCGAAAGTGCATGATTTCGATGTTGATTATATTGAAGTTGTTTCAACTATTTCTTCCCGAAGTGCTGGACCAGCAACTAGATCAAATATTGATGAATATATAGACACTACAGAAAAAGGGCTACTACATTTTTCAAAGGCAAAAAAAACAAAAGCAATTTTAGTGTTAAATCCTGCGGAACCTTGTATAAATATGCAGAATACCATATGTGCAATTGTTAAAAATCCTAAGATGAATGAGTTAAAAATACAAGTTTCAAAGATGGTTGATGTGCTAAAGTCATATGTTCCAGGCTATGAGATCGCAGTTGAACCCACAATTGAAGGCAACAGAATAATAATTATGATACGAGTAAAAGGGCTTGGTGATTTTTTGCCAAGTTATGCTGGTAATCTCGATATTATTAACTGTGCGGCAGTCATAATAGCTGAAAAGTATGCCATAAAAAGGCAAACAAATCATGGAGAAAGTTGAACAACATGAATATGGATAAGGCGAAAATTTTTATAGCTGATTCAACTCTAAGGGATGGTTCTCACGCCAATCAACATCAATTTTCAAAAGAGCAGATACAGAAATATTGTAAAGCTGCCGGGAATGCCGGCGTACCTTTAATTGAGGTTGGACATGGTAACGGCGTAGGCGCTTCTTCATTACAAGTGGGTATTAGTTTAATAGATGATATTGAAATGATCCGAGTTGCTAGAGAAACACTTGTTAAGACTAATCTGGGTATTTTTATGATTCCAGGCTTCGCTACTATCAAAAAGGACTTAAAACCTGCAATTGACGCAGGCGTGGATATGGTAAGAGTCGCATCCCATTGCACAGAAGCTGATATAACGGAAAGGTACATAAACTATGTAAGAGAGCGGGGGAAGGTGGCTCATGGTTGTTTAATGTCTTCGCATATGGCTAGCTCAGACGTGCTAGTGGAAGAGTGCAAAAAAATGGAGTCATATGGTGCTCAAGGAGTAATTTTGATGGATTCTGCTGGTAATAGCCTTCCTCATGACGTAGCTGAGAAAATTTCTGTAATAGTAAAAAATGTTTCTATTCCCGTTGGGTTTCATGCACACAATAATTTATCCATGGCTGTAGCTAACTCTGTCGCAGCTGTAGAGGCAGGGGCTTTAATTATCGATGGGACTGCAAAAGGTTTTGGCGCTGGTGCGGGGAATACGCCGATAGAAATTCTTGTGGCAGTGCTAGAAAAACTTGGGTATGATACAGGAATTGACTTATACAAAATTCTAGATTCTTCAGATTTAGCTGAAAAGGAGATAATGAATGTTAATCCATCTATAGACTCAATTAGCATTGTTAGTGGGCTTTCTGGAGTTTTTTCTGCTTTTAAAAAACATGTTATAAGAATATCTTCTGAATATAAAGTTGACCCTCGAGATGTGTTTTTTGAATTGGGAAAGAGGAAAGTTGTTGGTGGACAGGAAGATTTAATCGTTGAGGTTGCTATCGAATTATCAAATAAGAAAAAGAATAAAATATGAATGTTTCTAATATTCAATTAGACTGTGAAAATGCAGTTTTTATTAATAGGCTTGAGTCATTGGAAAACTTAAAAAATTCTAGTCTCATTGTAACTGGCGGCACTGGCTTTTTAGGGAGTTGGATTTCCGAAGTTATTATTTATTTAAACGAAGCACAAGGTTTTAATATTAAGCTTTATTTGCTTTCAAGAAACCCTGACAAAATAGCAAGTCATATTTCAGGAAAAAAATTTGTAAATATAATAGAAAAAGATGTTCGCGATATATTTGAACTACCTAATGATATAAATTATGTAATTCATGCTGCAGGAGAACCTGATAATAGATGCCATTTAAATGATCCATTAATAGTAATTGACTCTATTGTTCGAGGAACAGATAATGTTATATCTGCGGCAATGCGTCTAAATGGATTAAGAAGAATTTCGCACATTAGCTCTGGTTTAGTTTCAGGAGTTACGGATATTAATCAAAAAGAAATTTCTGAAAATCAAATGCATGGGTTTGATTGTAATTCTCCTTCTAATGCCTATGCAGAAGCCAAAAGATGTTCAGAATCGATAGTAGCTTCTTATAGAAGTCTATACAAGTTGCCTTTAGTGATAGCTAGACCGTTTACTTTCGTTGGTCCATATCAAAAATTAGATAAGCCTTGGGTTATAAACCACTTTATGCGTGATGCTTTTAATGGTGGTCCTGTGCGGATTTTAGGAAATGAAAATACAAAGCGTAGTTATATGTATGGAGCAGATGCAGCCGTATGGATGCTACACATTCTATTAAGAGGAAAAACTGGTAGTGCTTACAATGTTGGTGGAGATATTGGGTTTACGCTAAAAGAAATTGCTAAAAAAGTAGTATCGGGTTTTCCTAATCCAATTAAAATTCAAACTGAACTTGCGCAAGAAAATTCTCCACCACCCAATAGCTTTGTCCCAGACGTTTCTTCTGCAAAAAATAATTTGGGATTAAAGTTTTCAGTCTCCCTTGATTCTGCAATTCAAAAAACAGTTAATTGGTATTGTAGGACAAACGAATGAAAAACTTATTTTTTGGTAAAAGTATTTTTCTTACTGGTGGGACGGGATTTTTCGGCAAGAATATTTTGAAGAATATTGGTGTGGCAAACAAGGCTTATTCTTCAGATATTAGGGTAACTATTCTTTCAAGGAATCCTGATAGATTTGTCAACGAATTTCCCGAATTGGTCAAAGGGCACAAAGTGTCTTTTATAAGTGGAGATATTAGGAATTTTGTATTGCCGAGTAGTATAAAATTCGACTATGTAATCCATGGCGCGACCGAAGCCAGTGCAAAGCTTGAAAAAGAAAATCCTAAGGAGATGTACTCGGTTGTCGTTGATGGAACCAAGCATCTACTTAAACAAATTAAAGGAAGAGGAGTCGACCGACTCCTTTTTATAAGCTCAGGAGCTGTTTATGGCGAGCAACCGCCTGAATTATCCCATATCCATGAAAATTTTCCATGTGCCCCAGTAACTTCTTACGGCAAAGGGAAGGTTGAAGCAGAAAAGCTTTGCCTAAATTCAGCAATACCAAATTCAATAGCTCGATGTTTTGCATTTGTCGGACCTTATTTGCCACTGGATACTCACTTTGCAATAGGAAACTTTATATTGAATGGACTTAAAAATGAACCTATTATTATTAAAGGTGACGGACGCCCCTATCGTTCGTATATGTACGCAGACGACTTAGCTGAATGGCTTTGGACTATTCTAATAAACGGTAAAAATGGCGAAGCTTATAATATCGGTTCAGAAGAAGCAATATCTATCGCAAACTTAGCTCATCTCGTAAGCAGTTGTTTCGACTCAAAACCAGAAGTAAAAATTCTTGGTATTCCCATTCAACGCTGAGCACTTAACACTTGACA
>JAJXWI010000039.1 GCA_021781705.1 bacterium
GACTTAGACCACTGCCACGGGTTAGCTTTAGATCCAACTTCTCCATAAACGCCTAAAATAAAAAGTGCAAAAACACCTACGATTGTATGGCTAATAGCATTTACATATAAGTTTGGCTTAACAAAATATATTTTTCCCCAAACTAATCCGGCAATGAAAGTGAGTAGCAAAAGAGAAGGATTCGGAAGATGAATCGCAGAAAATGTCAACGCTGTAAGGAAAATAATCCATTTCTTTTTACCAGGAAAAACTTCTCTATATCTCCGGAAACAAAAGCCAAAGAATAAATATTGTTGACACAATGCTCCTAATGGATATAGAAAAAACATTCTGCACAAACAAAATGAACCGTTATGAGTATCTTTATTGAATGGAAAGAAAAAACTCCATGCAATGCAAAGCAAAGGAATGGCGATAAGGATAAAAACCAAATTAATTTTAACAGGATAACGCCAGTTAGTGATTGTAAAGCCAATATCTTTTAGACTTTCCTTATGAGATACTTTACAGTAAATCAGAAAAATAAGAATTGGAAAAGCTGCTGCAACCTTCAGCCAATCATAAAATCCAGGGTAAATGATCCAGAGATACCCAAACATTAAAATTAGACCTAGTGTTACCTCAATCAGTGACTTTATTCTCTCCTTATTTAAAAAAAACTCCACGCTATAGTACTCCCATGATTAGTTCTGGTTTTTCTTTTATTTATCGAATATTACTCGCTTGAGTCATCGGATTTTTTAAAAGATACTTTGTTAAAAAAGTAGCAACTACTGTTATTGTTACAAGAAATAAAATGGTAACAGACATGCTTATTACTACGGAATTTTTCGCAAGAAGAAATATTTCTTTATGGGTATACGGATAGCATTTAATTATTTCCAGAACTTCCTGTCCCTTACCAAGCAACATCTTATCCATAATATCATAAGACATATGTTCAGGCTTTAAAAGTTTCGAATTTAAGCTCAATTTTAAATGTCCTGCTCCAAAGAAGCAGAGATTACAAACCACTATCCCTGACAGTTCCGCAATATAGCTTAGAGTATTTACTATGCCGGAAGCTTCTCCAACATTATCATTACGAATAGAACTCATGGATAAAGTGTTGCTTAAAGGAAAGCACAGGCCAATTCCTGAGCCAGTTATTATAAGAGCTGTAACAATTATCTTTAAGGAAAGAGTGCAGCAGCCGAAAGACAATATCAATTCTCCGATAACAATAGCTGTTAGAGACAATAAAATAGTTAAGCGTCTATTGCCAATTACCTTTAGAAGCGGATGCGCGGCAAAAGAAAAAATAAATATTGCCGCAGTGAAAGGCAGTATCATTACACCTGACGACCCGGGAGAATAGTCAAAAATTATTTTATTTTGCATGTAGATATTAAGAAAATAAGGAATTCCCATATCTGAAACCATAATAACGAAAAGCATCATAATCCCGCAAAGAAAGTGTTTATTCTTTAGCAGCTCAAAATGGATCAAAGGGTCTTTTGTCTTCTTTTCCATGATTACAAAAATATAAAACAGTATTACTCCTGCAACTATGTAGAAAATATTCATCAAGCTGAATATTCCTGAATCACTCATGCGTATCAATCCGTACGCAATAGAAAAAATTGAAAGCGAAAAAAGAATAAAACCCCTTATGTCGATACTGACCTTTTTGTTTAAATTACGAAGAGGCTGTGGAAGATATTTTCGCGAAAGATAAATAACTATTCCCATAACGATAAAATTCAGCCAGAAAATAGCTTTCCAGCTTATAATATCTGTCAACACTCCTCCGAGGAACGGACCTATAGCGCAACCTAATCCTATCAGTCCTGACCATAGGCCAAAAGCAAGGCTTAATCTCCGAGGATCAAATGTAAGCTTCACAAAAGCCAAAGAACCAGAGGTAATGAAAGCGGCGCATATCCCCTGAACCAGCCTTCCCGTAAAAAGAACAGACGGGCTATCTGTAAGAGCTATAATCAAAGATGACAAAGAATAAATTAAGGAAAAAAATAGAAACATTTTTTTCCTGTTAAAAATATCACAAAATCTTCCTCCTATCAGAATAAAGGAAGCAGCAGTTATCATATATATATTCATTATCCATTGAAGGCTTGACACCTCCATGCCATATTGAACACAGATCACAGGAAGAGCATTTACCAGTGAGGAAGTGTTAAATGCAAGCACAAATATAGCTAAACTCATGGATGTGAGGTTCACCCACATATAATTATATTTTGTTAGCATAGACCATTCCTGTTTCTTCTGATTTTACTGAATTATTTAGTGAAAATTTGATACATCTCTATAAATAAGCATTAAATTATCACGGTTATATAAAAAACAACATATTCACTATAAATATTAACTGTACAAATTTTTACCCAAAAAATAATGAATCTGATACTGCTTACAAAAAATGATTTTATCGGGGGAAATATTGCCGAAATAAAAGGCTCAAGGTTAAAGCACATAATTGAAATACATAAACCGGCACTTAGCAAGGAGCTCACAGTCGGCTTGCTAGACGGGAGCATCGGGAAAGGCAAGATAATCGGATTTGAAAACAATTCAGTCAGGATGGAAGTATACCTTATTGATGATCCTCCTCCGCCAATTCCACTCGTAATGGTTGTAGCTTTGCCGCGGCCAAAAACTCTTAAAAAAGTTTTGCAGGTATCAACATCCATGGGAGTAAAAAAAATCATATTCATTGAGTCCTGGAAGGTTGATAAGAGTTACTGGAACAGTCCGGTGCTTAATCCGGAAGAGATTAAATCAGATTGCATTCTCGGACTGGAACAGGCAAAAGATACGGTAATGCCGGATGTTTCTTTTCGAAAGAGATTTAAACCTTTCGTGGAAGATGAACTGCCGGAACTTACAAAAAATAGGATCCCACTGATTGCCCACCCTTATAACGCTTTGCCTTGTCCTGCAGGATTCAAAGAGCATGTAATTCTTGCAATAGGGCCCGAGGGCGGTTTTACGGACTACGAAATTAGCTCATTTAAAAAATTGGGATTTAAAGCGATAACTCTCGGAGAAAGAATTCTAAGAGTTGAATTTGCTATACCTGCGCTTATCGGCAAAATATTCTAATGAGCCTATTGAAAAACTCAAAGACAAGCAGTTTTGACGGAGTAAAACCATCCGTTTTCGGATCTGGAGGGTTCCTTTTGTAAATTATTAGCCTGTAATAAAACAGGCAAGCGGACAGCTCGGAAAGCTGTCCCTATCAATTGATGGTTATAGCCCTCGATCGTATAATTTTTTGGAGTAGCTAGAAAGCCAGTCCCTTTTGTTGAATCTATCTGAACAGGCGTTACAAGCCCCAGTTGAAAAAAAATTGAAATATGTCTTTATTTTACTTTCTTCTTTACATGTATATCTGAGATAGTAACATAAAAGGGAATAGGCTTGACCCATCTCTTCTTGTTTGCCTGAGGGCTTGGGATAAGTTGACATATAACCTATTGCGTATGAATATAATTCAAGGTTATTTTGGTCTTTTTCAGTTAATTCAGGGTGTGATTTCAGGGAGTCGTAATATTTTGTTGCTTCTTCTAACGTAACAGTGGAGGGTTTAGATTCTATATTTTGTTGCTGTTCTTGGGTATTTATGGCTTCGGTTACCGTTCCACTGATTATTCGTGCGCCAGTTGATTCTTCATTTGCACTGATTGGAGGTGACGTGATTGTCGTAATAATCGCTATACCTGCAGAGAGCGTAATAAAATGCAATTTAGCTGATAATCTCTTTTTCATTTTGTTTCTTGGCTCCTTATTTTTTTGTTTTGGTGTCAAATTAGAACGATATGTTGATCCTTCTTCTTAAAAACCTCATGAAATATTTTTAGTATACAGTGGCAGTTTTTTCCAGAGATAAGAAGAATATAGTGATTCAATTTATAGCGAAAATACGTTGTTTTAGGCTGCAAAAAAGCCATTCTTCTACTTTTTTACAGTTTATTTTAGCCCAAACTAGGTATAATCTATTCAGATAGTAAAAACACTTTTTAGGTCTTTTATACAGATTTTATGGTAAGCAAAAATATTATAATCAACAATGCGGCTGGTATACATTGCAGGCCTTCAAGTAAAATCATTCAAGCAGTTTTGGAATACCAAGATTGTTCATTTCTAATAAAAACGGAAAAGGGTGAAACCGATTTGAAGAGTATTCTGGAACTGATAAGCCTTGGTCTTGAAAAAGGGGATGAAGTTGTAATCAGTGTTCATGGCAAGGACGAAGAAAAAGCTTGTCACGAGATGGCTGCACTTTTTTCTTTTAATTTTGATTTTCCTCCGAGAATTTAAATTTCTTTCCTGTTTTGGTAATTTGTATACGCCCAGTAAAGATAGGTAAATATTCACCAAACTGTGTGCAAATGTCGAATGCTGGTGAATGAGATGGAGGGCTCCGCTCCGTCGGAGCCGAAAATAAGGGTGGACGAGACGACCTCGCTAAAACTCATGATAAAAGCTCGTCCCCTCAACATTCGTAAGAGTTCAGTAAAGAATGCGCCAAACAAAACGGACAGCTCGGCGATCTGTCCCTCCCAAGTTCGTGAAGATCCATATTGGTAGAGCGATTCCTTCAGCCATGCGTTTTAGCAAGGCGCCGAAAGCGCCGCATTTAACACCCTTCACTGAACTCTTACCAACATTCTCTACTAAAACCAGCTTAAAATGAGCGGCTCTGTTGAATTTGTGGGCAATCTGTACAATCTTATGAAAAATTCGAAAATTCAATTGGTTTTAGTATTATGAATAAAGAATGTAAAAAAGACAGTTGCATACATTACAGAAGGTATGCCAGAGAATGGGTGATGCAGTTTCTCTTTCAGAATGACCTGACAGAGCCTGAAAAAGATAATGATCCGGCAAAGCTATTTTCTTTTCAGTTGAGAGAAACGGAGTTATTCGAGCTTCCCGATAAGAAAATGTTCAAAAGATCATATAAAGATGCGCTAAAACTCCTTACAGGTGTCATGGATAAGCACAATGAAATAGATGAGCTTTTATCAAATTTTGCGTCGAAATCAAAATGGACCATAGATCGAATGGATACGGTAGACCGCAATATTATGAGGGTGTCAATTTACGAGATGCTGTATTGTCCCAATGTTCCACTTATTGTCAGCATAGATGAGGCTGTAGAAATCGGAAAGAAGTACGGAACCAGTCATTCCCCCGCATTCATAAATGGTATTTTGAACTCAATAAAGAATAGTATCAATAGACCTTCAAAAGAGCAGTCAATTTCAGATGAAAACTCTGATTAATTTTTTCCAGAAAGGACTAAGAAAGACAGCAGTATCGTTTTCCAGAAAGATAACCGGCTGTTTTTCCGGAGTTAAAGAGTGGGGCGAAACTGACTACGAAGCTTTGGAAGCAGCTCTTATCGGTGCTGATTTTGGAGTTCCTGTGAGCCTTCGAATATCCGATAAAATCAAAAACGAATATAAGCTTGGTAAGATAAAAACGGAAGACGACCTTTTCTTAGTTGCTAAAAAAGAAGTTGCGGACATTCTTAAACATCCCGATAATGGTATTTTGCAAACAAAAGCAGGCTTGAAAGTTGTACTTCTTGTCGGTGTGAATGGCAGCGGAAAAACTACTACGGCCGGAAAAATAGCGCATTTGCTGAAGAATAAAAATAAAAAAGTAATGCTTGCTGCCGGAGATACTTTTAGGGCAGCCGCGGTAGAGCAGCTTAAGCTTTGGGGGGAGCGAACCGGCGTACATGTTGTTTCTTCTAAATCAGGGGCAGATCCTGCTTCGGTAGCTTTTGATGCCGTGAATGCCGCAAAGGCAAGAGATTGTGACTATTTAATTATAGACACAGCAGGCAGACAGCATAATAAAAAAACATTGATGGATGAACTTAGTAAGATTGTGAGAACTGTTGAAAAAATTCATACTGGTTCTTTTGAAAGAATAATAGTTGTTGATGGTAGTATTGGAGGCAATGCTCTGTCGCAGGTAAAGGAGTTTTCTAACATCTGCGCCTTAACCGGTGTCGTTTGTACCAAGCTTGATGGTTCGTATAAGGGCGGAATGGTCGTTGCTATAAGGAACGAATTCCAGCTTCCTATTCTTTTCGTTGGTTTAGGCGAAGGCGAAAACGACCTGATAGAGTTTAGTCAAGAGCTTTTTGCAGAGGCTGTTTTTGAAAAAATTCAGGGCTAATTTTTGTTTTTGATTTTATTGTATTTTTCGACTGCTTCTATTGCCGCATTTCTCAGCTCACTCATTGCATTCGGGAAGATTTCAGCTAATGCGAATTCCGAAACAGGAGGACCATAGTTTACCTGGTCGTATATCCATTCCGTACAGGAAGTTTCTTTCGTAATAATTTTTTCAAGCAATGGTTTTTCATAATTGTCGGGGGAATATATTTCGAATTTTATTGAGATGTTTACACTTCCATAGGAGACTGGTAGCCCAAATGCCCACAAGATGGTGCCAGGATAAGAGAGTCCGTAGCTTGTAAGGTAGCGTGACCATACTGCTTCAATATTGACATCTGAATGATATAGGCATTTGGTGGTATTTGTGCTTGATATTTTGATTCTTTCAATCCCTCTACATCGAATGTTTGAGTTACTGTGTATTGAAATATCCCGGATGCTCTTATGTCATGGGCTATGATGTGTTTGACTGTGTTTAATATGTCAGATTGCAGGTATGTATATTTGAGAACAGGACTGGTTTCTGAATGCGTATATGGCCATAGCGGTATAAGTATTAACGGATTAGCGTCAGGATCTATCGGAATTACTTCTGAAGCTTCTCTTTTACTTGTGATATTACATAAAAAAACTGGGTTATTTACAGGAAATCCCTCTTTTTTTATTACTGGGGCCGGTTTATATCCCGTTTGATAAGCCTTATAGTTATGACAGCCGCCTATAAACGCTATTAATGACAAAGTAAAGAGGGCGCCAGTCAGGCGGATTATTGACTTCATTTAGAAAACCTCGGTAATAGTTCTAAGTTTTAAGGATTTTTTCTCAAGCTTAACATAGAGCTATAATTTAACAGAGGCAAGCCTTCTTTGTCTTGAAGCCTCAAACAAGATTACACTAGTTGCTATTGCAACATTGAGGGAATCTATTTTTCCGTTCATTGGAATGAGGGTTTTTATGCTGGAATTTTTCAGCCAGAATTCGCTCAGCCCGACCTGCTCCGTGCCTACAACTATAGCGGTATGTTTTGTCATGTCTATTCTATCGTAGGACGTATCTGTATGCGGGGTAGCGGCCAGAGTTGTAATGTTATTTTCATTGAGCCAGCATAGTGCTTCTTCTGACGAGCATTCGGCAAACGGTACATAGAATATAGCGCCTGTACTTGCTGTAAGCACGTTTGGATTGTAAATATCCGTACATTTATCGCAAATAAGGATTCCATTTACTCCCGAAGCATCGGCAGAACGCATTATTGAGCCGAGGTTGCCGGGTTTTTCTATCGCCTCAAGAACGAGGTAAAGGCCATTTTTAACCTGTGGTAATTCGCTGAGTGGATGTTTTTTTGTTGGGCTTACCGCAATTAATCCTTCGGGTCTTTCTCTATAGGCCATCTTTATAAGGATTGAGTCAGTGACCCTAATCAATTTTGTACCTGTCTTTTCCAAGCTTGAAAGCAGGAAGTTTTCATTGGTTCCGAGAAACAATGAAGGGCAAAAGTAGCATTCTTCTATTGGAAAACCAGCGTCGAGAGCTCTGCTTATCAGTCGATATCCTTCCAGAAAAGTTTTACTGCTTTTATCTCTGCCTCTGCGGTCTTTCAGTTTTATAATTTCCTTTATCCTTGGATTTTGATGACTTGTGATTTCAATCATGATCTTCTCTAGTTAAATAGCAGTCTGGCGTAATTTCCCGCGGTTATTTTGTTGCCTGTATTTTCTGTGATGGTCATTTCCCCCGAACTGACTGTTATTCTTTTCCCAAAAACTTCCTTTAAGATTCGTTCAAGAGTATTTTCAGAAAAACCGTGGCTGTGAAGGCTTAAGAGTATGAACAGAGGTTTTGGACTTAATATTTGCCTGCATTTTTCCAGTAAAGGTATTATATCAGATTCTATCTTCCATATCTGCCCATTCGGTCCGCGTCCAAATGATGGAGGGTCTAGCACTATCCCATCGTAGGTTTCATTACGTTTGCTTTCTTTGTTTAGAAATTTTATTACATCATCTACTATCCAGCGGATAGTATTTGGTATGTTTTTGTTGCAAGATAAATTCATTTTTGCCCAATCAATCATTCCTTTTGCTGCGTCAACATGGCAAACCTTAGCTCCTGCTTGCGCCATAGCCAGGGAACTTGCGCCCGAATAAGCAAACAAGTTAAGTGTTTTTATCTGATGATGTTGAGAAACGATATTTTTTAACCATTCCCAGTTATCTTTTTGTTCCGGAAATATTCCGAGATGTCCGAAGTCTGTGGGCATTATTAGAAAGTTGATATTATTGTAAGAAATTGTCCACTCCTCCGGCTTTTTTATTTTCCAGCTCCATTTTCCGCCTCCTGAAGAGTTCCTCTCATAAATACCCATGGCCTTATTCCATTCAGTTTTTGGAAGAGATGGCTGCCAGAAAGCGTTAAGGGCGGGTCTTGTCAAAATGTATTCACCTACTTTTTCCAACTTTTGCAGGTTCCCCGAGTCAAGTATTTGATATTGTTCCGTAGTTTTTTTATTCATTTAGTTATCTATGTGATACCCTCTTATTCAGTTCAATGCTAAAATTTCTGTCTATGTAAACAACCTTGCCTTTTCTGACTGTTAGTACGGCTTTGTTTGTGTCCTTGTTAAAAAATACAATATTTGCATGCTTTCTTGGCTTTAGCTCGCCTTGCGTACCGAGGGACAATAATTTTGCAGGATTTGTTGTAAGGCAAGCGGCAGCATTCTTTTTGTCTAATTGAGAATATCTTACAAGATGGTCCCATCCTCGTTCAAGTGTCAGTGTCGTTCCCGCTATGGTTCCATCATCTGTGACAGATCGCCCATCCTTAACATTTATTTGAGTCTCTCCAAGGCGGTATGTACCATCATTGAGTCCGGCTCCTTGAACAGCATCACTTATTCCTATTATTTTATCTTTTGGTTTTGTTCTGCACACGATATCTATCATTCTCGGGTGGATGTGATAACCATCGAGAATGATTTCTACAAATACTCTGTCATCGGTTAGCGCGACCCCTGCTATGCCTATAGATCTATGATGAAGGACAGGCATTCCATTATATAAATGAGTGCAATGATTTGACCCGGCTTCTATAGCCCTTAAAACGATATCTTCATCTGCCATGGTGTGCCCCATTGACGGTATAATATTGTTTTCTCTCAAAAGTTCTATCAGTTTTATGGAGTTATCCAGTTCCGGAGCGAAAGTTACAACTTTTATATTTCCTTTTCCTGCGGCAATCAGCTCTCTCATCTCTCCGATGTCTATTGGCCTTACGAAGTTTTCATCCTGACTGCCTTTTTTTATTCTGTTAATATACGGACCTTCCAACCTCAAACCTTCTGGAGATGCGCCCGAATATTCTTTGCCGATAAGATTTGAAAAGATTGTGATTGCAGTTAACATTCTGTCTGTGGGAAGGGAGACTATTGTAGGGATGAAAGAGGTTACTCCGTGGCTGGCAAGAGTTTTACACATAAGCTTGAAATCTTCTTTCTCTTCTTCAACTGTACTAGAATCAAAGCCGCCAGCTCCATGTATGTGTGTATCAATAAAGCCCGGAACTGCGTAAGTTCCCCTCAGATCAAAAACGTCAGCGGCTGCTTGTGTATCGAAAGCGGAAGTATTCCCAATTGCCAATATGCGCTCGTCTTCGCATAAGATTGATGCCTCGACAATTTCTCTATCAGGGGTATAGCAGTAATCGGATATGAATAAAATTCTTTTAGTGCTCTTGTCGTGCATGCTTTTTCTTGTTGCCATTTTTATTTCTATGACAGAAATATATCCACAATAAGGCGATTTGGCAATGTTTTTGTGATAACTTTAATGTCTCTCTTTAAATGTTCCCTAATTGACAGAGAGTTACAAGTTAAGTCTTCTGGAAAAGGGGCTGTTAATAACCTGTTAATAATTGTTAACGGTAGCCGTGAAAGAATTATTAAGGTTTTTTAAAAAAAGGACAGCAAAAATGTTAAAAATAATGAAGAAAACATATTGGCATATAAGATAATCTCTATGTTTTTTTGAGGCTAATTATGGGTTGAAATATTTAAAGCTTGAAATATATATTTTCGTCTTTTTTTTAATAAAGAATTTGTATTTTTTTTTAATTGTTGAAAGTTATACCCCTTGTTTTATAATGATGATGACAACTTTAATTTTTTGTTTAGTGAAGCGGGTTTTTTATGGACCAGTTATTGGTTAAGGATAAAATATGGCTTAATGCCAGAAACATTTTAAGGCAGCAGTTGAATGATGATATATTTAACCGCTGGTTTAGGTCCATCAAGGCGATCTCGTATGAAGGCGAATTTGTACTTGGCGTATCGGATGATTTTTTTGCGGACTGGCTCGAAGAGCATTACTACAACGAAATAAGCAGTGCGCTCAAGCAGGCATCTGAAAAGAACGACATTACATTCAGATTCGAGGTAGGTTATGTTCCGGCAACAGAGGAGCATCCTGTTGTTTCTGCGGAAGAAAATCCGACCGAAAATGGGGAAGTTCCGGAGATCCGTAATTGCAATTCAAAATTTACTTTTGATACGTTTGTTGTCGGGGATGGAAATAATTTTGCATATTCTGCGGCCATGGCTGTGGGGCAAGCGCCTGGAGCGTCTTTTAATCCTCTTTTTATATATGGGGGAACAGGGCTTGGAAAAACCCATCTCATTCAGGCAGCTGCACACGTTGCAGTAAAGACAAAAAAGAAATTCATCGTAGAATATCTCACATGCGAAGAGTTGCTTAACTTCTACATAGAGTCTCTTACGAATAAGAAAGCAGGGGAATTCAGAAAAAGATTCAGAAGTGCGGATATGCTTTTGGTAGATGATGTGCAGTTTTTGGCGAATAAGAAAGAGTTACAGGAAGAGTTTTTTAATACATTTAACGCTTTATATAACGACAATAAGCAAATTGTTCTTACCTCAGACAGGTCGCCGAGCGAAATAAATGGGCTTGAGTCCAGGCTTGTTTCGCGATTTGAGAGCGGTTTGACTACCGATATTCAGCCACCGTCAATGGAAACAAGGCTGGCGATACTAAGGAAAAAACAGGAAGAACAAACGATAAAGCTAAGCGATGAAATACTATATTTTATAGCCAATAAGATAACATCTAATGTCAGAAGACTTGAGGGGGCTCTTGTGCGCCTTACGGCTTTCTCTTCAATGTCAGGCGCAAAAATGGACCTTGATGTGGCAGAACGATTGTTGCATCCTATGGTTATTCAGGAAAATGCCGCCAAAATTACAATAGATATGGTTCAGAAAAAAGTTGCGGAATATTATGATTTGAGGGTGAATGATCTTCTAGGTGAAAGAAGACCTAAAAATATAGCTTATCCGAGAATGATTGCTATGTATTTGGCTCGCGAAATGACAGACAATTCTTTACCTGAGATAGGTGAAGCTTTTGGCGGAAGAACTCATGCTACCGTTATAAACGCGGTAAACAGGGTAAGAAAAGAGCGTGCCAAAGACAAAAGTATAGATAATTCTGTCTCTTTTATAAAAAGACAACTTCAAAATATTTAAACTTGCCTTATATTTACCGAGGTTAACTTGGTTTTATCACTTAATTTTAGGAGCGCAATCATGGCCAAAATACATAGTACTGCTTTAGTTGATTCAAAAGCTCAAATAGGGGAAAATGTCGAAATAGGGCCTTTTTGTACAGTCGGGCCAAATGTTAAAATTGGAGCTGGTACCAAGCTGGTTTCTTATTGCAATTTGTCTGGTCATACTACTCTCGGCAATGACAATGTGCTATTCCCATTTGTTTCTATGGGAACTGAACCACAAGACCACGATTATAAGGGCGGGGTTTCTTACCTTAAAATAGGTGATGGAAATACTTTCAGAGAGGGTTTTACCGCTAATGTCGGGACAAAAGAAGGTACTGAGACTATTATCGGAAATAAGTGTTATTTTATGATAAATACACATGTCGCACACAATTGCAAAATCGGAAATGCTGTAATCGTTGCCAATTGCTCGGCGTTTTCCGGATACTCTGAAATAGGAAGTAACTGCGTAATTTCTGGCCTTTGCGGTACTCATCAGTTTGTAAGGCTTGGGCGATTCGTTATGATGAGCGGCGGTTCTGTGACTTCTCTTGACATTCCACCATTTATGATTGCCGATGGAAGGAATGGCGCTATCAAAGCGATTAATCTTGTAGGGCTAAAGCGAAATGGTTTTAGTGAAAGTACTATAAAAACTATTAAGAATATGTTTAAAATTTTCTTTAGAAGCGGGCTTAATGTTACCAATGCGTTGGTTAAAATTAAATCTGATATAGAGCCTATCCCTGAAATTGTTGAATTCATTAATTTTGTAGAAACTAGCAAGAGAGGTGTTGGTCATTGCAGAGCTAGCGGCAGACGAGCATAGCTCTTTCTGATGGTAACTCTCGTTCAATGGGGGGCTGCGGGCTTTTGGGCATGCCGGGAGAGGTGAAAATAATCGCACGCTCAATGAATTCAAATTTCTCTTCCTGATCTCACGCTAAAAGTCTCTTGCAGTCTTTAGTTTATAGCCTGAACAATCTGGATAGGTACGAACAAATTAGAGAAGGCTCAGCATTTTCTGGGCTTTTTTATTTTTAACAGAGGTTAAAAGATGTTTTCTGACCGAAATTACAAAAGCAAATCTGCAACTCGGTGGAGTGCCGGAAATTACGCAGTTCCTTCCATTATACTGATAAATACTTTATTTTTTTTGATTCAGCAAATTAGTGTGACAAGCCCAGCGAGTTATTCTTATAGTTCCATTACTTATTATTTTGCGTTGATTCCATATTTTATAAAACAATTTGAGGCGTGGCGATTATTTACCTATATGTTTCTGCACGGCGGCTTTTTTCATCTGCTTGTCAACATGTGGGGAGTATATATTTTTGGTTCCATGCTTGAACAGTCTATGGGGAGTAAAAATTTTTTATTGTTATATTTTGCCAGCGGCTTGTTTGCTGGAATATTCTGGACTTTATTCAATTGGAATAGCCCTGCCGTCTGTGTTGGTGCCAGCGGAGCATTGTTTGGAGTAATGGTTGCTGCTGCTATGTTATTTCCCAATATGATGATTATGCTTTTAATTCCTCCGATTCCTCTGAAACTTAAAACTTTTGCTATTATATATGCGCTGATTGAGACTTTTTCCGCATTTTTGGGATTTGAAGCAAATGTTGCGCACCTTGCTCACATAGGCGGGCTTATAGCGGGATATGTGGTAATTAGATTTTTATACCCAAATAAAACTTATGACATTTTAAAACCTCTAAAAACTAAACTTCATATTCGTCAAGGAAAGGGGTTTTCGGAAAAAGCTTCAAAGAGCTGGACAGTAACTACTAGTCCCAGAAAAAAGCTCGACGAAATACTTGATAAGATTTCAAGGTCAGGCATCAACAGCCTTACCGAAGAAGAAATAGCAATTCTGAAACGGACAAGAGAGAGTATTCGAGCTCAAAAATAGTCCTATGGATAAGCTGACCTATTACGATTATTCTCTTCCTGAAGAACTTATTGCTTACAGGCCTGCAGATAAAAGAGAACACTCAAAAATGCTTGTGCTCAACAAGAGCACGGGAGAGATTGTTTTGCGGAGATTTTCTGATATTGTTGAATATCTGAATGCCGGAGATTGTCTTGTTCTTAATAATACGAGAGTGATAAAAGGGCGGCTCTACGGGCGAAAAGAAAAAAACGGGGCGCTTATTGAAGCTATGCTTATAAGTCCGGTACTTTCACAAGATAAAATATGGACCTGTTTTTTAAAGCCTGGGAAAAGAGTAAAACCAAGCACTAGAGTTTATTTGCAGGATAATAAAAATTCCCGAGAATCTTCTGAGGTTTTTTATACAATTACTGCGGTTAATCCGGATGGTTCATATACTATAGAGTTCGATTGTGTCGATTTTTATCAGATACTGAATAAGTTCGGTCACATTCCATTGCCGCCTTATATAAAAAGAGAAGAAGAAATTGCCGATTTTGAAAGATACCAGACAGTCTATTCAAAGGTTAGCGGGGCTGTAGCTGCGCCAACGGCAGGGCTGCATTTTTCTGAGGATATACTTAAAAATTTGGAAGATAAGGGGATTAGCCGGGCCGAGCTTACTTTGCATGTTGGGGCTGGTACATTTAAGCCTGTACAGGATGAGAATATTTCCAAGCACAAGATGCATTCTGAAGAATTTATGATAGCCAAATCGTGCGCAGACTTGATAAATGACACTAAAAAAAATGGGAAAAAGATTCTTGCGGTTGGGACTACCTCTGTGAGAGTTTTGGAAACACAGTCAGGATTGGATGGAAAAGTAACGGAAGGTTTTGGATGGACAGATATTTTTATAAGCCCGCCATATAAAATGAAAGTTGCTGATATGCTCCTTACAAATTTTCATCTTCCAAAGAGCACTCTTCTTATGCTGGTGTCGTCATTTGCAGGGTTGGAAAATGTATTGAGAGCATATGATTTTGCGATAAAAGAGAAAATGAGGTTTTATTCTTACGGCGATTGCATGCTTATAATCTAGAGAACGGAGGCTTGTTTGATGCTGTGTTCGCACTCGACGAATAAATGGTGCGAGGCGAATGTTGATTTGTAGTATTTTTAAAATCAAAATTTTAAAAAATCTATAGCTCAGAGTCTACAGCCTACAGCCTACAGCCTACAGTCTAATTATTTATATAAAAATGGCACGGAATAAATTTGATTTTAAGACGAAAAGGACAATATTACAAATATTTATTGCATAGTTTATTAATACATAAATACGTAAAAGGAGAACTAAAATGAGTAAGATTAGAGCAGAACATGTATTTACTTCTGAGTCAGTTTCAGAGGGGCATCCGGACAAGGTTTGCGACCAAATTTCCGATGCAGTTTTAGATGCTTGCCTTGAGCAGGATCCTGAGAGTCGCGTTGCTTGTGAGTCTTTGGTTACTACAGATATGATTGTTGTTTCAGGCGAGATTACAACCCATGCTGATGTTGTTTGGGAAACTACCACTCGTGATATTGTAAGGTCAATCGGTTACAACGATGAAGCTATGCGCTTTACTGCTGATGGCGCAAAACTTATGATTTGTATTCACAGTCAATCTCCGGATATTTCTCTGGGTGTTACTGCTGAGACAAGTAAAACTCATGAACAAGGTGCGGGCGATCAGGGTATGATGTTTGGTTATGCTACGAATGAAACCGAAGAGCTTATGCCGGCGCCGATTATGTACGCTCATAAAATAGTACAGGAATTTGCCAGACTTAGAAAAGAACAACCTAAAAAGTATCCATTTCTTCGTCCAGATGCAAAGAGCCAGGTTTCTGTTCGGTATGTAGACGGAAAACCCGTAAAAGTAGAAACTATTGTAGTTTCTCATCAGCATACTCCGGATGCAAAGATGGAAGTGCTTGAATCTATTGTAAGAGAAGTTGCAGCAAGTGTTATTCCTGCTAATCTGTTGGATAAAGATGTGAAATACTATGTTAATCCTACAGGCAGGTTCGAGATTGGCGGACCTCATGGTGATACAGGGTTGACCGGCAGAAAAATCATAGTAGATACTTATGGGGGAGTAGGTTCTCATGGCGGCGGTGCTTTTTCAGGGAAAGATCCATCAAAAGTTGACCGTTCTGCTGCTTATATGTGCCGTTATGTTGCAAAAAATGTTGTTGCTGCTGGATTAGCTGAAAAATGCGAAGTTCAAGTTGCTTACGCCATTGGTGTTGCTTATCCCTTGAGCCTGAATGTGGACACTTACGGTACTGGAAAGTTCGAAAAGGATGAGGATCTCGAATTGATTATTCGCGACGTATTTGATATGAGGCCTGCTACTATTATTAAGACATTAGATCTGAAGCACCCTCATAAAAACGGATGGTGCTACAAAGAAACTGCAGCTTACGGTCATTTCGGGCGCCCGAATTTCCCTTGGGAAAAGACAAATAAAGTTAAGGACCTGATTGAAGCAGCTAAAAAACGCGGATTCAAAATATAATTTTTCGTTATTTCATGCACAAAAAAGAAGTAAAAGTATTAGGGTTCGGTTCTCCTCTCGTAGACATTTTGATTAATGTAGAAGACTATTTTCTGCAAAAAAATGTCGAGGGTAAAAAGGGAGGAATGGAGCTTGTGGATATTTCCATTATTGACCGAATCCTTACTAAAACAACTGCCGAAAAGGTTATGGTGCCTGGCGGTTCGTGCGCAAATACCATTAGCACTTTAGCAAAACTTGGTGTTAATACCGGGTTTCTTGGTAAAATAGGCACGGACGAACTTGGCTCGTTCTATACGAAAAACTATGCCGACATAGGCGGAGATGTTTCTGGTTTTAAGAAAAGCAGTGATACCAGGACTGGCTGCTGCCTTAGCCTGGTCACCCCCGATTCCGAAAGAACAATGCGTACATATCTCGGAGCTGCATATACAATTACTCCAGAAGATATAACAGGCGAAGATTTTAAAGGATATACGCATTTACATATAGAGGGGTATACTCTCCAATATATGCCTGGCGTTGCTCTGAAAGTTTTAAAGCTTGCAAAGGAGAACTCACTTGTTGTCAGTATTGATTTGGCTTCTTTTGAGATAGTTAAACAATTTAGTGGAGACCTCCCGGGAATCTTGAAAAACTATGTGGACATTGTGTTCTGTAATGAAGATGAAGCGATGCAGTATGTCGGGACTAAGAATCCAGAAGATGTGTTTGATGTTCTTAACGGGGTATGTAACGTAGTTGCAGTAAAACTCGGAAAGAAGGGATCTGTAATAAAAGCAGGTGATATAAAAGTGAGAGTTCCGGCCAACCTTGTTGAAGCAGTTGATACGACTGGGGCAGGTGATGTTTGGCAGGCCGGGTTTTTATATGGTTATACCCCGCATAAAGTGTTTACAGAAAAACTGCTCGAAGAGGCAGGAGGATTCGCAGCATTTTTAAGTTCTGAAGTTGTTCGTGTAATGGGTGCTTCCATACCTGAAAATAGGTGGGAACATATTAGAAATTATATAAAAGAAAAAATGTTTAAAAATTAAGGAGTTTTTATGGATTATAAAGTAGCAGATATTTCACTTGCGGAATTTGGTCGTAAGGAGATAGAGATAGCAGAAAAAGAGATGCCTGGGTTAATGGCGCTCAGAGAGAAGTATAATAAGGTAAAGCCGTTGGCGGGAAAAAGAATTACCGGAAGTCTGCATATGACAATACAGACTGCCGTGCTGATTGAAACGTTGGTGCATCTTGGTGCGCAAGTCCGCTGGTGTTCCTGTAATATTTTTTCAACACAGGATCATGCCGCCGCCGCAATAGCCGAGGCTGGAATACCTGTTTTTGCATGGAAAGGCGAAACGCTCGAGGATTATTGGTGGTGTACTCGCAAAGCTATTGAATTCCCGGGTGGAAATGGGCCTAACCTTATTGTTGATGACGGCGGAGACGCTACTTTAATGATACACAGGGGCGTAGATGCTGAAAAAGATTCATCCATCCTGGATGTTCAAACAGGCGGAGAGGATGAAAAGTTATTGAATCTTATTCTCAAGAAGATTCTGAAAGAGTCACCTGGGCAATGGAGTAAATTTGCCAAAGAAATTGAAGGCGTATCAGAAGAAACAACTACGGGCGTTCATAGACTTTACCAGATGCTAGAAGCCGGAAAGCTTCGTTTCCCTGCTATAAATGTCAATGATTCTGTTACAAAATCAAAATTTGATAACCTTTATGGCTGCAGAGAGTCTCTTTCTGACGGAATAAAGAGAGCCACTGATGTAATGATAGCTGGAAAAGTGTGCTGCATTTGCGGGTATGGCGATGTTGGAAAAGGTTCAGCCAGGTCTTTGCGAGGCTTCGGCGCACGGGTGCTCGTGACTGAAATAGATCCAATATGCGCGCTTCAGGCTGCGATGGAAGGGTTTGAAGTTACAACAGTTGAAGAAGCTTTATCAATAACCGATATTTATGTTACCACAACCGGTAATAAAGACATTATAACAGCTGAGCACATGGCCAAAATGAAAGATCAGGCAATTGTTTGCAATATTGGCCATTTTGATAACGAAATACAAGTTAACGAGCTCAATACATGGAAGGGAATAAAGAAGATAAACATCAAGCCACAGGTAGATAAATATATTTACCCTGACGGTCATGCGATATTCCTTCTGGCGGAAGGCAGGCTTGTAAATTTAGGATGCGCTACCGGTCATTCTAGTTTTGTCATGAGCAACTCCTTCACAAATCAAACCTTAGCTCAAATAGATCTTGCTACTAATAAAAGGGAGATTGGTGTTTATAGATTGGATAAGAAGCTTGACGAGGAAGTAGCTAGTTTGCATTTGGCTAGGCTCGGAGTTAAGTTAACGAAATTGACAAAAGATCAGGCTGAGTATATTGGAGTTCCTGTAGAAGGTCCATATAAGCCTGAGCATTACAGATACTAATAAAATTTATGATTTACGATTGCTGATTTATGATTTGAATTTTTCAATTAATAATCGGTAATCTGGAATCATAATTTTTGCCCGGGTGGCGGAATGGCAGACGCAACGGACTTAAAATCCGTTGTCCCTTATACGGACGTGGGGGTTCGAGTCCCCCCCCGGGTACCATTTTTAGACTCAAAAATAGCCTCTAATAGCTGAAAAAGCCGTTAGGGGCTTTGTTATTCCTGAAGGGCCTTGATGCTATCTGAAAAGTAAAAAGCAGGTACCAATTAGTACCAAAAGTTTTGAGGCTGGTAGTTTTTAGGGATTTTTTATAAATAACCAGTAGTCAGTATTAATTAAAATAGACATTCCCAAATTTGGAGCCGAGCAATGAAGAAAGTAATTGAGGAGGCGATAGATAAGCTGATCAACGATTTACTTTATGAATTTAATAATTCTATTCCGGGACATTCTATAAGCTACAATACCGGTTATCCTGATGTTGAAACTTACAAACATGACTGTTTGCTAAAAGGCGAAGCCTTTAATGTAGAAAGCATAAAAACTATAGAAGGTTACTCTGTTCAAGTCCGTGAACACTTAAGGAATGTTTACGGCAAATATACGCTTGGTCATAGTATCCGTTCATTTAAGCTACCTAAAAAAGGGGACAATCAATATCATATGTCTAAGTTAGATGACTGGAGAATAAAACAAAATGATATGCATTATTCAAAAACAGGTAAAGAGCTATGTAATATCTTAAACAATTTAGTCTCAATTAAGAATCTCTTAAAAGAGTCTAAAACTGAAGCCGGATTACTTTCTCTTTTGAATATTATCAATGCGATAGGGACATATAAGCAAAATCTGTATATCTGCAAACAATATAAAAAGGGACAGATTACACAAACTGAAGAGAAAGAAAATAATATTCGTATAATTGAAGAATATATCAAAGATAATATTAACGAATTGAAAGTCTTACTTACAGACCCACGAGGAAAAGATTTGAATTCAAAAAATAACGCTATGTACCGTATATGGGACAACCTTGATAGTGAGCTGACTATTTCAAAAAGTACTTTTATGAAACCTAATGGTACTTATCATAATCATGTTAAAACCTGCCTAAATAAAAAAAAATAAATTTTCTTCTTTGTTTAATTTTAGCCTCATATAATCATATATTTTCATGACCCTATCCGCTACGAATGTAGTCATAACTTAAAATTATCAGCCTCTCTTTCATGCTATTATAACTGTAGAAAACAGACGCGCGCAGACGTTTTCCGAAACTAAAAAATCAAAACATTTTAGGAGAGGCAAACTATGCAAAAAGACACTATCCGCCCGGAAATATTAGCCGGAGCAACAGCCCTTCTTATGCCCTTTTACCCGGGACTAACGGCTGAAACCCTCGTTAAAAAGCTCAGAACAGAGCCACAACAAGAAAAACAATCAGACCGCTTGTTTTCTATCGCGGCTACAGCCAAATACCTTGGTGTTTCCAAAATGACTGTTTATAGATTGCTGAAAGACGGCAAGCTTCCTAAGGTTAAAGTATCAAAAAGACTGCTTAGAATTCCAGAAACAGCTATCCAAAGTTTTCTAAAGGACTGAGGTGCAATTGTGGCTTTTTTTAATAAAATAAAGGAAGATTTTACTATTATCCCTAATGGTATTTTTAAAGATTGTACTATGAATGAAGTTGCACTTATTTCTTACATTGCGTCTAAGCCTTCAGGGTGGCTGTTTAGAGCGAAAACTATCGGAGAAGTCTTTAGGGTAGAAAGAAAAAATATACAGAGAATCTTACGATCTCTTGAGAAGAAAGGATATTTAAAGATTCCTTAATAATTCACAAGAATCTATAGTGCAGCATGATATAAGTATGATATATTATATTTAGTGTAAGAAATTACACTGCATGGCCATAAAATATTTGCACTTTAGAGGAATTA
>JAJXWI010000040.1 GCA_021781705.1 bacterium
CTTTTCCCATTGTGTAATCCTCATTTTTATTTTTTTGTTATTTTAGATTACACCTTATTTATTTTCTATTACTGTCCAAAATATGGGGACCACTATATTCTGCCGTTTTGCTTATTGCTGCTTCAGATCGATAGCGGCCGTCTTCCCCTTTATTCCTCTTCAATTCTCTGGATATTGTTGACCTGCTTCTCCCTAACATTTCTGCTACCATCTTCTGCGTAGAATACTATTGCATTAACAATTCCAGATGATACTTTTCTTTTTTTGTTAGTTGGGTATATTTCATGCAACCTTTTTTGAGTTAAGGGTTGCTTTTATATTCCAGCGAACCTACAATCTGAACTATTATTGGTTGCACTTCACTCTTGAATGTAGCAAATAAGGAGGGTATAAATAAGTTTGTGTAATTGGTTTTATGTAATTTACTCTCATTTTATTTATCATATTCATGAAGAGTAAATTACATAAAATAATAGAAATTGGAATCTCAACGTTTACACAAAAAAGCTGAAAGAGCTCAAATAAGAGGTTATGAAAATGTCAAAAAAAAGAGTATTGATTTTTTGTTTGCTAATTTCAATGTTTGTGGTACCGCAAGTTCATGCTGATAAAAAGTATTTACTTATATGTAAGCAAGAAGGAGTTAGTATTTATAATTTTCCAAACGACTTTAGCAAGTTGGGCGAACCTGTTAACTTTTTACCATTTAAACAAGATAATCTTTTTTCTTCTTTGCCCATGTTAGGATTTAATTCAGATCGTACCATCTTGTGGACATTTGCAGCAAGGAGTCGCCTGAAAGATATTCTTTTTTATAAAATTCCAAAAGATGGAGATCTGAACAAAATGAGTCCAATTCCATTTTTTCATATAGAAGATGGAGATCTGGTTACAGGTGCTGGATTTAACCCCAATGATGGAACCTTTTATACAATTAGACAACTAGAGTGGAAGGGGGATTATATGAATAAATTTTATAATCTTGATCCTGACGCCGAATTAGAAAAAGATCGCTGTAAAAAAAGTGCAGAAATTAGAGGGCCCGAAATATGGCGTCTTCTGGGCTTTAAATCTAAAATCGATTATTTTAGATGTGCATTTTTAAAAAATGAAAATCGAGAAGACTTCAATATTTATAATATTTCTGGATTTTCACCATCAGGAGACATTTTTATTTCAAAAGAACACCAAACGTTTATTTTTTTTAAAATGCCAAAAGGTGATGTTGGGAGGGATTCGCGAGGCTTATTTCCAGTAACTAAGTTATTGGCTGAGTATAAACTTGGAAGGTTTGTGATTCCGACACCTACTCCAGTTAAGAAAGTGGGATTTCTGGATAACGAGCATTTTTATGTGTCTTATATAGATGGGAAAATAGGTATTTACAGAGTTCCTCCATGTGATACATGGACGAAAGGGAATATATCACACGACTCATTTCAGGAAATAGGAACTTTTGACTGGTTTGCATGTACTGTTTATACACAATGTATGACAAGAAACGAAAAAGAATTTAGCGACAATCTCAAAAAAGGCACCCCCAGGAAGTCCTATCACGACGTAAGAATTTTTACGGAAGAAGATATGTCTGTTGACAATCAATCTGGCGCAGTAACGCATAATACTCCACGTGGAGCCGCAAGTGTTTCTTCGGCAGATGGCGTTAGCCCAAGTTTAAACACGCCAAAGTTAGAGCGCATACACGAGTGAAACAATCCTATTCTAGTAGTAAGTGGTACTGTTGAATTCGAGGTTACAGATATCACAGTGCTTGGCTCTTTCAGCTTTTTTGTGTAAACGTTGAGACTCCAATTTCTATTATTTTATGTAATTTACTCTTCATGAATATGATAAATAAAATGAGAGTAAATTACATAAAACCAATTACACAAACTTATTTATACCCTCCAGTGCTTTGATTTTTGCATATTTGTACTAATGTCAAGTCAAACCTCTAATGTCGGATAAAGTCTTTTAAGGCTACTTCTAAAAATATCTTTTTGAGAGTTTCTGTTCAAAAATAATCTGTTCAAAAATAATTTTACTATCAAAAGCTTGAAAAACTTGACATTCTAAACATCAAAATTTGGAATTTACTCGAATATTAAGTCACTTATTGCTAATAATCTTTGATTAAACTGCCAATATGCTCAACCTATGCATATTATAGGCAAGGTTTCTCAGCCCGATTTTTACCTCGGCTCTTACTATTCCAATTGTTCTTACGATCAGCGTCTTGGCCTTCTGAGTTTGGATGCCAAACACATGCTCGACTCACGATCGGATTTTAGACCTCGTGTGATTTCCCTGCTTCTCCCAATTGCTCAACTTCTTGTTTTTACATCCCTTACGCTGAAGATGTTCTCGAAATCCCAAAGTTTCAAGTTCTTCCAGACTTTCTTTAGATCTATAATGCCGAATCTGCAAAGACATCTTTGCTGGTGTTATTCTTGTCAAGTATTTCTTCAAATACATTGCTGTCATGAACGGACGATGGAGTAACTTTGTATTTGCGAATAATCTTGTTCTTTACATCTACTTCAATATGGTTTTTGTAGCCAAAATAATTCTTTCCATTTTTCTGAACCCAATTGGCATCAGTATCTTTATGACTGCGTTTTTTCTGACTCCAACCTTCTGGAATTTTTCCATCCTTTATCTGTTCGTTTTCCTTTCTGCTATTGCGTTGTTTTGGAGCTGCCACGATAGAAGCATCAATAATTTGACCTTTTTTAGCCTCAAATCAGCTCTCAACAAGATAACGGTCAAAGTCAGCAAAAAGTTTTTCTACAAGCTTAAGTTCTTTAAGCTGTTCTCTGAAAAGCCATATTGTTCTGGCATCCGGAACACAGTCTTCAATAGCCAGATTAAGAAAACGCATGAAGGAAAGTCTGTCTCTTACCTGGTATTCCATAGCTTCATCGCTCAGATTGTAAAGAGATTGCAGAATAAGAATCTTGAACATAAGAACAGTATCATAAGGTTTCCTGCCTGCTGTACTCTTGCGTTCCTTATCATGTACTTTGTTCAATTCGTTGCGAAAAGAAGTCCAAGGGACTATTTCTTTAAGATTTACCAGAGGGTCTCCGCATTTACTGAGTTGCTCAAGGCGATATTCTATATCAAAAAAACCGTTAATCATCATTAATAATACTCCATAAGCTATATAACATGTTACCTATTAATAAGATATCATATATTTGTGGATATTAAACCATTAAATGAATTAAATATCAATTATTAGAAGAACCCTGTAATCTATTTCCAATCGTCCTGAAATTTGCTCTGGACTCCATCCCAATTTCAGTTTTTCATTTAGTAGCACTTTTACAAGTTCCGTAAATCTTGTAGGAATTATCTTTTTTCGGCGTTCTGCTGCCTTTTCTATCGCAAATTCAGAAAAGTAACAACAGCCAGGATTTTTATTCCTTTTTAACTCTCGTGATATAGTGGATTTATTTCTTCCCAATGCCTCTGCTATCATTTTTTGAGTCGAGCTAGTTTGTATTAGTGCTTCCAGCTGATATCGTTCCCTTTCTGTTAGCTGGGTATATTTCATGCAACCTCCTTGTTTGAATTAACGGTTGCTTTTATAGCTCAGCTAACATATAATTCAAACTGTTATTAGTTGCACTTCACGCTTGAATTTAGCATATCTAGCAGTTTGGGGCAAAGCCTGACAAACTGCTAGGAAAATCTCAAAAAAGGCGAGAGTTCTACAATAAAAAATCACAATTACGCTTGCAAGGCAGAAATGTATCGGTAAACTTGGTAGCACTAATTTTATATTGGTGTTATCAGAGATATAATAAAGTTTTTTATTGTGTATGTTTTGTATTTAAAACGTGAAAGGACGCTAGAATGGCAGATTTAGTTCGTTTTGGAGTGTCGATAGAACAGAGCTTGCATAAAAGGTTTGACGAGAAAATAACCAGGCAGGGATATCAGAATCGTTCAGAAGCTATTCGTGATTTGATAAGAAACTCTCTTGTCAAAGAGAACTGGGATGACAATGCTGTCGTAGCCGGCGGGATATCAATAGTATACAATCATCATCACAGAGATTTATTAGCGAAGATCATGGATGTTCAGCACGATTATTACGATCTTATTATCTCTTCTCAGCATGTGCATCTTGGGCATTCCGGATGCCTTGAGATCCTTGTTGTAAAAGGCAAATCCCGAAAAATACAAGAATTGTGTGAATCTTTGAAGTCAATCAAAGGCGTCAGACATGTTGGAATAACAAAGACAGGGATTTCTTCTGAAATCATATAAGGATCCCCGACTTATGAAAAAAGTATTAAAAAAATCAGTATTATGTTTTTCCCTGCTAAATGGTTTTGCCTTGACTATGTTTGCGCATTTCGGAATGATTATTCCGTCGGAACCTGTTGTAGAGCAGAATACGAATAAAAATTTAAGATTGGTTCTTTCTTTTTCTCATCCTTTTGTAGAGGAAGGAATGCATCTCGAAAAACCCGAAAGATTCGGCGTATTTGTTAACGGTAAGGAAAGTAATCTTCTAGATCGTTTGAGTGAAACAGAAATTATGGGACATAAGGCTTGGGAAATTGATTATAGCGTAAAGAGTCCCGCTGTTTATCAATTTTATATGGTTCCGACGCCTTACTGGGACTCTTCAGAAAATTGTTTTATTATTCACTATACAAAATTAGTTGTTCCTGCATTCGGGAATGAGGAAGGATGGGACAAAGAGATCGGTCTTAAAGCTGAAATTGTTCCTCTGGTAAGGCCGTTTGGCTTGTATGCAGGAAACACATTTCAAGGGATAGTGAAGAATAATAGGAAGACAGTTCCTTTCGCTGATGTGGAAGTAAACTACTATAACAAAGGGAAGCAGGTAGTATGCAAGAATAGTTACCTGGAAAGCCACTCTTTAAAAAGTGACCAGAACGGGGTTTTTACATATACTGTGCCTGCGCCAGGATGGTGGGGTTTCAAAGCATTTGTACCTCCTGATAAACAACTGAAACACGATGGGATTCCTAAGAAAACCTATGTCGGAGCCGTCATCTGGGTGTTTTTCGATAAATGGACAGAAAAGAGAGACTTATAAATGCACATTTCAGAAGGAGTTCTCTCTGTTCCGGTACTGATTTCAGGTTGGGGCTTAACACTTGCCGGGACGGCTGCCGGAATAAAAAAAATAAAGAATGAAGATATTCCAAAAGTTGCGATACTCTCTTCAGCTTTTTTCGTCGCATCTTTAATACATGTTCCTTTCGGAGTCACCAGTGTGCATTTGATTTTAAATGGACTGTTAGGAATATTGCTGGGCTGGTCCGCTGTTCCTTCAATCCTGATAGCCTTATTGATGCAGGCTGTATTATTTCAATATGGAGGATTGAGTTCACTAGGCGTAAACACCGTGATAATGGCTTTGCCTGCTGTTCTCTCTTATTATATTTTCAGAAAAGCTCTAAGAAAGAAGGAGTCGAAGGATCAGGATATTCATGATTGTGAGATTAAATCTATTTCTATTTCTAAATTTTGGAGTAACAATTCATTGCGCATTACATCATTTTTTTGTGGAACTTTTACCATAGCTGTAAGCGCTCTGCTTTTAGGTATTGCGCTGGCTCTTTCCGGAGACGAATTCATATTAGCTGCGAAGCTGGCCGTAATGGCACATATTCCTGTTATGGTTATTGAAGGCATAATCACATCGTCTTCTGTTTTATTTCTAAAAAAGGTAAAGCCGGAAGCGCTGGATTTATGAGCATAGTTAAAAATGTAAGATGTTCGAATCTTCTGATGAAATTATTGTATGCCACCCTAATAGGATTTTCTTCCCTTGGATCTTTTGCGCATAAAGTTAATATTTTCGCTGAAGTTCATTCGGGCGTTGTTAATATAAACTGTTATTATTCAAAGGGAGAAAAGGTGCATGCCGGAGAAATTAAGGTGTTAGAGACTAAAGATGGCAGCCTGATTTATAGTGGGACAACAGACGAAAACGGGCTTCTTTCTTTCAAGATTCCTGAAATTGTTATAAAAAATAGCTCTGATATAAAGATTATTTTGAATGCCGGAATGGGGCACCGTGCCGAATGGAATGTGTCATTCAAGGATATTCTTGAATCACGAAAGGTTCTTAACGAAAATTCTTCTTTGATTTTAGAGCAAGAAAGGAAAAGGAATGAAGTTGAAAAAGAAAAAACTGTTGAGCGGTCCGAAATTTCATTTCCCAGAGTTATTTCAGGGGTGATCATGCTGCTTACTGTTTCTGCCCTTGCCTATTTTCTTACGAGAAAGAGAAAAGGCGGTGCATATTGAATTTTGAACTGTTTTCCACCGGAAATTCATTTATTCATGCTCTCGATCCTAGATGCAAAATAGTTATTGCTTTATTTCTGACAATAATTATTGCTTTTACGAATAGCTTAAGCTCCGTATTGTTTGCACTAACTTTCGCCATCTTATCTGTACTTATATCGAGAGTAAAATATAGTTTGGTTCTTTACAGATTATTATTTATAAACTGTATCATTGGTATATTGTGGCTGTTTATTCCCTTTTCGATCCACGGTCGTTCGTTATGGAATATAGGATCTTTTTGCGCTAGTTCCGAAGGGATCTCCAGAATGCTCCTCATCACGTTCAGGTGTAATGCTATAATCTTGATTTTGATTTCTTATGTATCTACCATTCCCGTGGTAGTATTGGGACAATCGTTATATAAAATGGGCTTAAATAACAAACTAACTCAGTTGGTATTTCTTTTTTATCGTTACCTCGATGTGATTTATTTAGAGTTGCAAAGACTTTCAAATTCTCTTAAAGTAAGAGGTTTCAATCCCTGCAGCAATATTCGTACTTACAGAACTTTTGCTAATCTTATAGGCGTTCTTTTAGTTAGAAGCTGGGAACGTGCAGAAAGAATTTATGAAGCAATGTTGTGCCGCGGTTTTACAGGAAAATATTACAGTCTAAGAGATTTTTCAGCTGACAGATGGGATATGTGTTTTTTAATTTTTGGTTTTGTCATATGTTTTATAACTATTGCTTTAGGTATCTGATATGAAGTGTTTGAATCGTAAACCGTTATTGGAGCTTTCAAATATCTGTTTTTCTTATGAATCTGGAAGAAAAATTATAAATAATCTAGATTTTTCGCTTCTGGAAAAAGAAAAGGTCGGAATTATTGGATCAACCGGATGTGGGAAAAGCACCTTGCTCTACTTAATGATGGGATTATTAACTGTCAGCAAAGGTGAAATATCTATATTCGGAAAATTAATGAAAGGGGAAAAAGATTTTGCCTCTGTAAGAACTCAAATCGGGTTTTTATTCCAGAACTCAGATGATCAATTATTTTCTCCTACTGTTATTGATGACATTGCCTTTGGCCCGTTAAATCAGGGAAAAACATACGACGAAGCGAAAAATATAGCGCACGAACTCCTGGAGAAATTAGATATCGTGGGTTTAAAACACCGCATAACGCATAGGCTTTCGGGAGGAGAAAAAAAACTTGTTGCTTTGGCTACTGCATTGGCGATGGAGCCTAAATTTCTTTTGCTGGATGAACCTTTAACAGGTCTTGACCCTTATGCAAAAAGGAAAATAATAAAACTTATCGGGGATCTTTCGCTTCCTATGATTATTATATCTCATGACTGGGATTTCTTAGAACAAGTTGCTTGTAGCGTTTATACAATAGATGACGGCAGGCTTTCATCTTTCTCAGTAAAGAATCTTAGCCCAAGCTTGTCCGGTTTTTGATATTTTTAAAAAAGTTAAAACCAGCAATAAAAAGAGTTGCAACAAGTACATCAAGCATGTGCTAATGGAGTCTGTTCGTACAGAAAAAGATCCTCGTCACCGTACGGTAATGCATTGGGGAAAGCCTGAGCTTGGCAGAAGCTGTTGTGGTAGGAAGATTGATAAATCCTAGTAGTGAATTGTCGACTTGGGAGTGGATAAGAAATATTTCATCAATAGGAGAATTAACAGAAGAATCGCTAGAAACTGTTGGATTAAATGCTGTTTACCACATTATTACCGACGGAAAAAATCAGATCCATCATTTGCGAATATCTGGATATCCAGAACCATCCCATCAGGAAATCTATGACAATCTAAGTATTAATCCTCCAAGATATGCAAGAAAATATTTTATAGATAAAAGGTTGAGTCACCAAAAAAAATAATCTCTAGCCTCAAAAACGTCTCATAAACGTTAAAGCCGGGTTAGTACCGCCACGTCGTAGTCCCTAACCTACGAGGATTAAGGCGGGTCAAAACCGTTTTATATTTGATTTTTGCAATCGCCTCACTTGGCCTTTTTGTTTAATTCTTTAATAAGTTTGTCCCAGACTGGAACATAGCTTTTAAGATCCTTCCAGAATTTCTGATCTCTTCTGGCGTTGAAATCTTTGACATCAACGCCTTGCTGTTCTACCCATGTATAGTATCCGAGATTGAAAATTCTTTCTTTCTCAACTTGGGTAAGTTCTATATAGTGGTCTATGGTTACAGCTTTAAGATGCTGACCATAACACATGGCGGCATCAAGTTCGTCAAAATTGCCTTCAAAATACTTCTTCATTTGCTTCGACGCTTCAGTCTTATACATGAAAGCAGGATCTGTGGCCACAGTTAGAACTACATCATTTGTTTCCATCTTATAGTATTTTGCTGTTTTTATTGCGGCAAGCATATTGCAGATTGATGAAAGCCCCATAAGTGCGAGGTTTTTAATCTCTTTATCAGTTACTCCTTTTTTTTTCAGATACTTCCTGCCGGCATCTGTGTTAAAAAGAAGGTAGAGAGAGTCTGTTGACGCATCGGGAATTCCCGCGATGTTATCAGTATTCATGACATTGTGAACATAAGGAACATGTTTGTCTCCAATACCCTGAATATTATGTCCTCCGAACCCATTATAAAGGAGAGTCGGGCATTCGAGAGCTTCCACGGCCACAATTTTAAATTCTTCATAATTGTCTTTAAGATAGTCTCCGGCTGAAATTGTTCCCGCAGAACCTGTGGCAGATGTAAAGGCTCTTAGTTTTAAATTGCTATTTTTCATCTGCATGTCCTTGAATACTTTTTCCAGAGCCTTACCTGTGCAAATATAGTGTATAACAGTATTTCCGAACTCACAAAATTGATTAAATATGATATTGCTTGGGTCTTTATCTAGTTCATTGCATTTATCATATATTTCTTTTACATTGCTTTCACAACCGTGAGTTTTATGAATATCATTATTGGGGTCAATGCACCATTTTTTAAGCCAGCTGAAACGTTCTTCGCTCATTTCTTCAGGAAGAATCGCAACTCCGTGGCAATTCATTATTCTGGAAACAGCAACGCCTCCTCTGCAATAATTTCCGGTCGATGGCCAGATGGCTTTGTGTGTAGTAGGATCGAATTGTCCTGTAATCAGTCGGGGCGTAAGGCAACCGTAGGCGGCTAAGACTTTGTGGCACTGGACCATCGGAAAAAATGCCCCCGGCATTATGACTATTTTTGCATCTACTCCTGTGATAACCTTTGGCACTTCAAAGTAGTAAGGAACCTCAAGAAACCCCTTGCCATCCGGATCATTGTACCAGTTAATTCTGTACAGGTTGAGCGGGTGGGCCTCATTTGGATCAATTTTTTGAAGCTTTTTTACTATATCGTCTGGAATTTTTGAGGGATCGCTTAATTCTTCAAAAGTCGGGAGCTGGATTTTTCTTTCTTTAAAGCGTTTCGCAGTTTTGCCAAGAATTGTTTTGTTTACAACGGTGGTTTCCAAACCGAGCTTTGCCATATAAAAATCCCCTTAGTTTGCGTTTAATATTAAACACTACACTCAAATAATAGTTTTTTAGTTAAGAAAAACAAGGAAAAGGATGACAAAATTCTGAATGTCCAACATTGCAGTTAAATAATAGTCAACTGGATACCGGCTATAACTCTGACTTAAAAAGGGGCTTCTTTACTTACGATTTCCTTTATCCACGGAATATTGCCAAATCTATCTTTTTCATACCCGGTTGCCAGATATAAATTATGAAATCCTTGGCCATAGAGAAGTTTTGCAAAAATTTCACCTGGTGTTCGTTCTTTAAGATCCGAGTCTATATAAATGGGAATGTTTTTATCATAATTATTCATGACCTTTTTAAAATTTTCTGAATGATTAAATGTTTCTATCTTTTTCTTGACAAAAGATGCCTGCATTTTCCATGCTTCAGTAAGATTCTTATCGTCATCTATAAAGATTAACTCTGGTTGTTCCTCTTTTATGGTATTAATGGAAATTGGAATATACGGAGCAAAACTCTTGGGAATGATTTTTATTCCTAATGCCTTTATTCTTTCTCTAATTTCCAGTTCTTCATACCGACTCGTCACCAATATTGCCTGCTTTTTTAAATCTAATTGTTCTATCAGGTCCAAGCCGGTTTCCTTAGAGTTTACAAATTCGTAATCGACTAAAAATAGATCATTTTCTGAGTAAGAAGTTTTGCAGTATTCTCTAAGGGCTGAGGGTTCATGAAAGTGAACAAGCGTAACTAACTTATTTTCAAGGTAGGCTGAGAAATGTTTTTGCCAAATATTATGAATAGATTCATCATCATCGACTATAATAATGTGCTTATTTTGAGAAAGGGTAACAGTACTTTGGAACCAAAGTGGTTCTTCAGCTATAGGAAGATTGATAGTAAATGTTGTTCCTTCTCCCGCTTTTGATTTAATATCATAACTTCCGTTCCAATGCTTGATGTTCTGGATAGCGCTGGAAGTCCCTATGCCAAAACCTTCTTTTTTACTTGATGTTGCAATCCCTTTTTTTATTTTTAGAATAATATCTTCGGGAATCCCTTTACCATTATCAATAATTTTTATCATGAGCATATCTGATTCTTTGGTTAAGATAACTCGAATAACCCCTTTTGATTCAATTGCTTCAGATGCATTATTAATCAGATTGGAGATTACCCTTTTAAATTTTCCAGGTTCCAGATTGACAAAACAGCTATAGGTGTTATTATCAGGCTCCAAAACAAGCTCTATTGATTTTTCTGTCATTTGGAATCGTTTTTCTGCAATTAAATGATCTAAAAGGCTAGAAACTAATTCAGCCTTTAGATGCTTTTGCTCTTCACTCTCATCATTTTCTTTCATCTTATATTTTGACAGAAGATTATTGGCAATATCACTAATGCGTCGGGTTGCATTTCTAATCAGAATTCTTTCTTGTTCCGGCAATTCCTTCAAATGTTTCAACGCAGTGTTAAGCGCGGCTAAAGGTGAACGTATATCATGTGCCACCTGAGCCATTGCTTCTGCTAGGTGTCTCATATGGGTTTCTTTTTTTCCCAATGACCTCGTTCTTAATTGGAAAAATCCTCCGATAGCACATAAAATAGCTATTCCCATCAGTCCCTTAAACCACGATGTCATCCAGAATGGCGGCGTTATGGTTATTTTGATGGAAATGCCTTCTTCATTCCACACGCCATCATTGTTGGAGCCCTTGAGGCAAAGAGTGTATTTTCCAGGATTGAGATTTAAATATTGACCGACATTATTAACTCCGACATATTTCCAGTCCTTGTCAAAGCCTTCAAGTTTGTAGGCGTATTGGTTTTTCCCAGGATCTGTGTAATCCAGCGCCGCAAAGGTAAATTCAAAGGAATTATCAGGCCAAGCGAGTTTTATGCTCATTAATTTATTTATTTCATCCTCATTGTAAGCTCCTTCTTTTGATTTAAAGCATGATAAAATAATTGGCGGAATATGAGAATTTGATTCAAGCTTACTTGCTTCTTCAGGATTGAACTTGCAAAGGCCAAAACCAGCAAACCAAAAGTTCCCCTTTGAATCTTTTAGAGGATAAGGGAGTCTATTAAATTGATTACTTATAAGGCCATCCGCAAGAGTGAACCATTTAACAACTTTTAGCTTTTCAGGATCAAACTTTACTATACCAGAATCTGTACCTATCCAAAGACAGCCATTATTGTCTTCTAGGATATGCCTTGTAGACTTGCTAGGGAATCCACATTCTATGCCATATGAAGTAAATTTTTCTGTTTGTTTGTCGAATTTGTTTAATCCACTATTATCAGTTGTGACCCAAAAATTGCCTTTGCTATCAATAAACGATTCAAATACAGTATTGTCGCTAATGCTGTTTTTGTCATTTGGATTATGTTTGTAGTATCTACATTTTTCTGTAGTCTTATCAAATTTGCACAATCCGTCGCCTCCGGTTGCAATCCATAATATATCACCATCCTGAAGGACACCAAAAGTTAGTTCCTTGCTTACAGAGCTTTTGTCATTAGGATCGTACTTATACGCAGTAAAATTACCAGTTGTTGTATTAACCTTAAACAAGCCATCCGCATAGCAGTGGGCAAACCACAATATGTCCGGATTTTTATTGTCTTGAGTCAAATACTCTGGAGTAAGTTTGAGATATGGATTTTGAAAACTCTTGATAACCTGTTTTGTATTTGTATCGAATAAACATATAAACCCTTGTTTAACACCCAACCAAAGTTTATTATCCGACGCGTCAAGAATAGAGTGGACAGAAGTTCCTGGCAAACTAGCTGGACTGGAATTATGGTTAAAATTTTCAAATTTATCTTCTTTTGTATATAAGCACAATCCGCTTCTATATGTTCCAATCCAAATATTTCCTTTCTTGTCTTCATATATTTTTGCTATGTTATTAGAACTTATACTAGAAGGATCCTTTGGGGTATAAATATAATTTTTAAAGACATTGCTTTGCCTGACGCACTTATTAAGACCACCCGCACTGTCTGTCAACAAAACATTTCCAGAATAATCTTCAAAGGTATATAGCCTGTTATTTGAATTTATAGTATTAGAATTTTTTGGATCATAGCTATAGTGCTTAAAAGTATTTGTTTTGATATTGTATATATCCAGGCCGACATTGCCTTCATTGCAAATCCATAAATTATTATATCGATCCACCATAAGATGGTGAATTTGGTTGTGTGACAAGCTATTGGAATTATCAGAATTATGTCTGTAATTGGTAAACCTACCAGTCTTCTTATCAACCTTGTCTATTCCTGTATTTTTAGTCCCAACCCATATATTTCCTTCCCTGTCTTCAACTATTGTTTGAATATAATTCCCGCTTATAGTGTTTTGCCTGCTTGAGTCATGTTTATAACAATAAAATTTTTTAGTATTCTTATCGTAACAATTAAGTCCGTCTTCTGTTCCAATCCAAATGAGGTCGTCTTTGTCTATAAAAACGGCCCAAACACTGTTATTGCTTAAACTATGAGGGTTGGATGGAGTACTTTTGTACCGGGTAAATTTGTTGTTTTTTTTATTGTATGACTTTAATCCATCGACTGTCCCTACCCAAATAAGTCCTTCTCTGTCTTCATCAATGGTGTGAGAAGCGTTAAAATTGCCTTCTCCGTGTTTGTAGTTTCTAGAAGAACCAGTTTTTTTGTTATAGCAATACAATCCTTGTCCTTGCATAAAAAACCATATCAGACCTTCATTATCAACAAAAATGGATGAGATCATTTGTACTGAATCGCTGTTTCCTATTTTTACACCTTTAAGCCTATTACCATTATAAGAAAATAAACCTTTAAACTCAGAGCTAATCCAAATTAGCCCATCCTCATCTTGTATGATACCATTATTATATGCTTCAGTATTCAGCATCCTCTGAAATTTTAGATCATCTGAGAACATTGAAGCTATGAGGCTAATTTTGAGTAATAAAAGAAGAAATAGCGTTGCATTCCTGCTTTTCATAAGAAATCGTTTCCTTGCTAATTTGTTCTAGATTAGTCTGATGATTCGATACAAATATAAATATTATGGCCTCATATTAGGGCTCAATGTTTTATATTATTGGTAGAAGCGACGCTGGCTGCAATTATTGCAGCCCCCACTCCTGACCCATCCTTAGCCTGTTCAAGGACAATATGTTCAGAATTTTCCTTGAATAGACTTTTAAGAGCATCGTCCATCATTTCTTTATATCCTGGATATTTTTCAAAAAGAGAACCATCTATTCCTATAACATGTTTATTTTTGAGTTCAGGATCTATCCATAAAACAACAGCAGCAATAGACGAAGCAGCTAATTTTGCAGATCTACAGGAAACAAGCTTACTAATATGCTTAAGAAGTTTTTTAGACTCAAGAGTAATATTTTTTACCCCTTTTTTAGCAAGAAAAACTTCAACATTCTCAAGATTGTCAGTGTTATCTGCTTCAATCAAAGCAACATCTTGTGTTGTAAAATCCGGATGATTACTAAACGCATTAATCGCACTTTCATCCTGAAATATCAAATTTCTATCTATTAGGTCATGGACAACCACCCTTAAAATTTCTCCCAAAAACATTCCGGAGACCATCTTTTCAAGCCTTTGGGCTCCTGGATTTGAACTAGTAGCATCGACATTCTTGTCATACACGGTAATAGGGAGCTTGTTAAAATTTCCCCACTCCATATTAACAATCATGGTCTCTTTGTCTGATATTTCTCTCCATTTCTTGATGTTTACCATTTTTTCAGAGTAGCAGGCGTTTGTCCCCGTGCCTAAAACCACTCCTATGTCGCAAGAAGGTTCAGTATAACTTTTAGCTACAAGTGTTCCGACAGTATCATTAACCAGGGCCGCTACTTTCAAATTTTTAATGCCAATTCTTTTCAGAGCTTCATTCAACATAACTACAACGTCTTTTCCGACTACACCTGATGCCGTAAAACCTTTTACCCATATAAGTAACCTCCCAGCCGCGATATTAGTCTGTTCTACAGGGAAAGAAAAAGTAAATGCAAGTTCTAACTGATTATGAGAAGAAATATTATTCTTTTCCATAATTTTTTTTATACCACTAGCAATAAAATCAAAGAGTTGTTCTCCAGTTCCTTCCATGTATTGTTTATCTATAACATATTTATCGACAGAGGATACAAAAACCCCGCCTTTTCCATCCAGATCTACTAACATAACCCTGAAGTTTGTTCCTCCAAAATCAAGGGCAATGAATTTGCCTTTCTCAGTTCCATTTGCCCTGTCTGTAAATGAGGGGATCATTTTAAGAGAACTGTTAGAGCCAGAGAGGCCATTAACCATTTCAGAATGAAAGTCCTTAATAATATTCTTCATTTCATCCGTCGACACAAAAAATATTTTGTCTAGATATTTTATGAATTCTTCGTACCCAGGTTGAGTTTTAATATCATAGGTAAATGCTGAAGCTATAAAGCTGAGATTAAATATTAAAATTAGCCCCAACGCTACAAATCTGCTTTTCATTGAATTCCTCTCTTTTTAGCTTCTTCAAGAATTGATTCTGTAGCTGTTGCCCCTATTCTAGAAACGCCTAGTTCTCTAAATTTTAAAAAATCGTCTAAACTTCTTATCGCTCCGGCAGCCTTTACATTTACATAGTTTGCTGAATGGTAGCGCATAAGTTTAACTTGCTGAATGGTAGCGCCTTTATAGGAATACATGCCATTTTCCTGCCTTATAAAACCATAACCGGTTGAAGTCTTTACAAAAGCTATTTTATGTTCGGAGCATATCTCACAAAGCTTTATAATATGATAATCTTCAAGGAAATCGTTTTCAAAGATCACTTTTAAAATGTTCCCCTTTGCAGTTACTACATCGTTAACGACTTTTAACTCTTCAGAAACGTATTTCCAATCTTCACTTAATACTTTTCCAATATTCACTACCATATCTATTTCTGTGGCTCCATCCGCCATGGCCATTTCTGCTTCCACAACTCTCATTGTTGTAGTAATATTCCCATGAGGAAAAGCAATTACGGTACAAACAGCAATATCTGTACCTGCCAGATGTTCTACAACTATTGGAACTGTATAGGGTTTCGTACAGATTGCAGCTACGTTATACCTCTTAGATATTTCAATGCCTTTCAATATATCCCTATCAGTTACATTCTGTTGAAGCAGGGAATGATCTATCATTTTGGCCAAATCTTTTAACTTTACAGCATTATTCACAATCGTTGTATCTCCTTAATAACTTATGCATAAATTTTAAGTTAGGATGCATCATTTAATGAGGTAGTTTACAAGCTCAGTAAATTGATCAAATTTTAATGAATACTTTGTTGTATTTCCGAATCCGTAACTCATGAATACAAATGGCAATTCTGCTTCGCTGGCGCTCTTGCCGTCAGAATCTGTATCTCCGATATATATTCCACTGTTTATATGATGTTTTTCCTTTAGTAACTTTATATTTTCTACTTTACTTTTATAATTTTCTCCATGTGCTATATGATCAGTAAAAAACTCTTCCATTTTTGACCATTTAAGGAAGCACTTTATTGTATCTTTAGGGCAGTTGCTGACAATAAACAGCCTATAATGGTTGCTTAGTTTTTTTATTCCGTCAGAAATCCCGTCAAACAAAATTCCACCATCGCGTAAAATGGTTTTATACTGTTCATTTTCAACGATTCTATATGCTTTTGATCTCTCTTCTGCAGATACCTCTGGTAACATTTCGGCCAAAAATTTTGCTTCCTCAAGCCCCATCAGACCGTAAATATCATGGGCAGTAATTTTTCTATCGATGTTATTCTTTTTAAAATATTCATTCCAGCCTTCCGCATACGCAGGGACTCCATCCCATAAGGTTCCGTCCATGTCAAATATTATAGCATCTATGTTTTGCTGTATCAGCATAATTCATTCCTCAATTATTATAATGATTGAGCCCTTAATCTGCCGTGAATACAAATGTATAATAATGCGTATTGCATTTCAAATACTGTTGTTTTTTAAATCTGATGAAAAGCTATCTTTAAAAATTCGGGTTAGCATTATATAGTTGGAGATTGTTGTTAAAAAAATTACTTTGATAGTCGTTAAGGAGTATAAATGTCGAAAAGATTCAAAATGGAACAACTGGTTTCCCTTTGTAAAAGGAGAGGCTTTATTTTTCAGAGTTCTGAAATATATGGCGGGATAAATGGCTTTTGGGATTATGGTCCCTTGGGTGTGGCTATGAAGAGAGCTATAGAGTCTCTATGGTGGGGGGAAATGGTTGAAACTAGAGACAATGTCGAAGGGCTTGATTCGACTATTATCTGCAATCCTAAGATATGGAAAGCTTCCGGACATCTTGATAAGTTCGGAGACTTGATGACGGACTGTAAAGATTGCAAAGCAAGACACAGGGTTGACCAAATGGAAGACCCGTTAAAATGTCCGAATTGCGGTTCTGCGAACCTTACCACTCCGCGAGAGTTTAATTTGATGATGAAAACGTATGTTGGTCCGGTTTTTGACGAGGAACATGTTGCTTACTTGAGGGCAGAGACTTGCCAGCCGATTTTTGCTGATTTCAATCTTATAAGAATTTCTTCCCGTCAGAAATTACCATTCGGAATAGCCCAAATAGGTAAGGCATTTAGAAATGAAATAAATCCCAGAAATTTCACATTTAGGTCAAGAGAGTTTTCTCAAATGGAAATGGAATTTTTCTGTGCCGCCGAGGAGTCTCTTGATTGGTATGAGTACTGGAAAAATGAAAGAATAAAATACTATCGTGAAAAATTAAAATTTTCTGAAAACGTGCTGAGAATCCATGAACACGAGACATTGGCTCATTATGCAAAAGCCGCACTTGATATAGAGTTTGAGTTTCCTTTTGGATGGGGAGAGCTGGAAGGGGTTCATCACCGTGGTACATGGGATATGTCAAGGCATCAGGAATTTTCCGGAGAAAATCTAGAATATTTTGATCAGGACAAAAGTATAAAATATATCCCCACTGTTGTTGAAACTTCGGTCGGACTGGACAGGACAATGCTTGCTGTTCTTTGCAATAGTTACGACGAAGATACCGCGGATACAAAAAAAGAAGGACAGGAAGAAGATAAAAGAATAGTTTTAAGGCTTCCCGAGATTGTCGCACCTGTCCAGATTGCCATACTTCCTCTTTCAAAGAAACTATCTGATAAAGCTGAGGGCATATTTAAAGATATTCGAAAATTTTACAGAAGCGAGTATGATGTTGCCGGAAGTATCGGAAAGCGATATAGAAGGCAGGATGAAATTGGGACTCCTTACTGCGTAACAGTTGATTTTGACAGTTTGGAAAACAATACAGTTACGGTCAGGTTGCGTGATTCAATGACACAGGAACGAATATCCGCAGATCAGCTTAAAAATTATTTCACTGAAAAATTTACTAAATAGGCGGGGGTGTTTTATGAAATGTCAAGGTTGTTCAAGTGAGCTTGTGGTCTCAAATATAGAAGGAATAAAGGTTCTTACTTGCCACGAATGCGGGGGAATTCTTATTCACTATGGAGAGCTTAAAAAAATAGCTCATCCTACTATCGGCGATGTTGACTATTCTTCTGTAGAAAATATGGATGAAAGCAGACATTCAAAGCTTGCGTGCCCTAGCTGCGGAACAGCTGGGATGTTAGACATTAACTTTGTTTCTTACTCAGATATAGCAATGAACTATTGTAAAGAATGCAAGGCTATATGGCTAGAAAAGAATACTCTTGAACAGATTAATAGAGAAATAGATAAAATTAATCATGACAAAGAAAACTGGGAGCATGCATTAAGTATTTTCTTATCAAAATTACCTTTCTAAGTTATTTTTCATGGAATAATTTAGGAATTCTGCTATTTTAATCGCACTAATCTAGTTTTAGTAACATTTTTAAGAAAAACAAAAATAAGGAGATTAGAAGATGCCAGCTAAAGTTGATCCAGCAAAATGCACAGGTTGTGAAAGTTGTGTAAGCGCTTGTCCTGTAGAAGCTATTGCAATGAAGGATCGTAAAGCTAAAGTTTCTGATCAATGTATAGACTGTGGTGCTTGTGTAGGCGAATGCCCGGTAGAAGCTATTGTTATGGAATAAGCAATGATTCAAAAGTAATGTTTTAAGGGCCCGTTGAACCACGGGCTTTTATTTTCTAAATTAAGATATGCGAAAGCTTTTTACTTATATTTTTCTTGTAGTATTGACAGGTTTGTCCATCTCAGCATGTGGCTTTGATTCCTTGGAACGGGTAAGATTTCATAGTTTTGACGGAGAGGGATGTTTTGTTGAAGGTCCATCTTACGCTGGAGCATCTGTGGGGTATGTTTTTGGAATTCTTCCGGCAGTCATAATAACAGAACCACAGAGAATTTTGAATTATGACCAAGCTAGCGACAGGCTTGGAGTTTCTATTTTATCCGGACCTTCCAAGGCCTTTTCTGTTTTTTGTGGAGGATTTCCATATTTGCTAAAAAAAGGGTTTTGGGATTTTCCTAAATGGATAGTTGTTGGTAGTGATAAAAGCAGCGCTTATTATGAATTTAAGCCATCTCCAATACCGGAAGTAAAAGTTGACCCGAGATTGTTGCAGGAAGAAAAACATGCGGACTTAAACATTCAGGATAATACCAGTAAGCCCATTCTGATAGAGGTTCCTGAAGCCTACAAGATAATGCCAACAAAGCCTGCTACCGAGCTTAAAACTATGAAAGAGGTCAAATCAATTTCAGAACAGACTTTTTCCATCAAGCAAATACCATTACCGGAGGATAAAGCAGCTTCCGACGTGCAGAAAATTACCTTACAACCCATTCCTTCTTCGACTGTGACAGACACCTCTGCCGGCAATATTTCCGGCGGATACTCTATAGACACAGGAAAGAGCGAGGACAATTCTCAGAAATGGGAATCTTCCGGACTTCCGGATTGGGTAAAAAAACAGGTCTCTCAGTAATATAAGCTCGAGCCTGTTGTTCTTGAAATAATTCAATCGAGGTAATTGCAAGCATAATATGCAGTTTAGCTTTCTTATTTTCTTGTAACACGAATACCTCTAAGCCATAGTTACTACATTTATAAAAAAGATCGAAATTTAAGTAAAGATTACTTAATAATTCACAAGTATCTCTAGTGTAATATGATATATTATATATAGTGTAAGAAATTACACTGCATGGTCCTAAAACATTTGCACTTTAGAGGAATTATATGTATCAGTTTAGACATAACCAGAAAGAATTCGAAAACTTCATACTACCGTTTGGAGGAAAACTCAAGAGCAGTAACAGGTGGGTAATACTTGGAAAGGCGATACCATGACAAGAGTTTGAAGATAGTTATTGTAACCATTTCTCAAAGTCTACTAAAAGAGGACCAAGGGCTCTGACCTTGCGTGTAGCTTTAGGCTCTCTGATAATTCAGGAAAAACTCGGGCAGAGCGATGAAGAGACAGTTATGCA
>JAJXWI010000041.1 GCA_021781705.1 bacterium
CTGCTCGCTTTTTCCGCCGTTCCGACGAGCTGTATGGCCCATTCTCACGGCGGGCGTGCAGGCTGCGCTTACAAAAAGTTACACCTTATCTTTTTTATTTTCTGTCCTTGACAAAGGGTCCACTTCACCGCACCATATTTCTTTTCTGCTTAAGAATTATCATATCAAAGCATAATGCTGAGAACATTGGAATTTATGCTTCCTTTGGTTCTTTCAGTAATTTTGGTTAAATGGTCTTTCTTATTTTTTAATGAGCGAGAGGAAGGCAGATCTCCGAAGCAAACCTCGAGGCTCATTAAGTTTTAGGTGTTGAGTTTAGTTACTAAAGTTACTATCAGATTCAAGTAAAATGTTCAATGGTCTTTTCAGCAACTCCTATAATTATTTTTCGGTCTGCGTCGTTTAATATGTTATTTGATAATATTCTCTGACGGACATCCGCTGGTATTTGCGCCACAGCCTCGCGCAAAGAACGTTCGCTAACCTGCATATTGTGGAGCGGCACATTATCAAAGAGCTTCTCAGATAATGCCAACAGTATAATAATTTGTTCCAGCACAGGCATGGGTTCGTGTATTGGCTGTTTTAGACACGCCCTGATTCGCCGTCCATGCTCAATAATTTCGCGAGTGTTTGAATCAAGACGCGTACCAAACCTTGCAAAGGCTTCCAATTCTTCAAACTGCGCATAAGCAAGCTTGAGACTTCCTGATACTGCGCGATATGCGGCCAGCTGCGCCTTACCGCCGACACGAGAAACGGACTTGTTAACATCTACTGCAGGAAGTATTCCAAGTTCAAACAGCGTCGGAGAAAGGTAAATCTGCCCGTCTGTAATTGAAATTAGATTAGTTGGAATATAGGCGGCAATGTTTTGCGCTTCAGTTTCAATGATAGGCAAAGCTGTAAGCGAGCCGCCGCCAAGTTCTTTACTAAGATGAGTAGCACGCTCCAGAAGCCGTGAATGAATGTAAAAAATATCGCCGGGAAATGCTTCGCGGCCCGGAGGACGGCGAAGAAGCAATGAAAGTTCGCGGTAAGCGCGGGCGTGATGCGTAAGGTCATCATAAACAATAAGCACATCACGGCCTTTTTTCATGAAGTACTCAGCAATACTGGTCGCGGCGTAAGGTGCAATGTATTGCAACCCGGGAGAATCGTTACCTTCCGACACAACTACTATTGTATAGTCCATCGCACCTTTTTCGTGAAGATTGGCTATCACCTGAGCTATTCCTGCTGTACGCTGGCCTATGGCACAGTATACGCAAATTACATTCTGATCGCGCTGATTTATGATAGCGTCAAGCGCTATAGCCGTCTTGCCTGTCTGTCTGTCGCCGAGAATAAGTTCTCTTTGACCTCGGCCAATGGGAATAAGGGCATCAATAACTTTCAATCCTGTCTGCAGAGGGACTGTAACTGGTTCACGATCCACAATCTGCGGTGCTGCGCATTCAATCGGCAACCTGTCTTTGAAAATAACCGGCCCTTGGTTGTCAAGAGGCATTCCCAAAGGGTTAATAACTCGCCCTATCAGTTCATCGCCTACAGGGACATCCATCACACGGCCTGTGCGTTCAACAACTCCGCCCACATTAAGGTTTTGGTAATCACAAAGAAGAACAATGCCTATTTCATTTTCATCAATATTTAGAGCTATTCCGAATGAATTGCCCGGCAGTTTCACCATTTCTTCAGAAAACACTCCCGGCAGTCCGGAAACTTTTGCGATACCATTGGAAATAGTGGTAATCATACCAACTTCTTGCGGTTTCATTTGCGGCGCAAAAGCTTCAAGTTTCCGGTCCACTTCCGCAAAGGTGTTTTTATAGGTATCTCGCAGATTGTCTGACATATCCTCACTAAAATTTCGGGTTGAACTTAGCAATTGGCGTGAGCCCGCTAAAAATATAACAACAAATAAAAACAAGCCAGCCTCTTTATGGCGTGGCGACACAAAAAGCAATATATATGAAAAAAGTGTCGTAACTCCCTACAGGAGAGCTCTGCATATTTATTAATATTATATCCCACGGGCTCACACACGGGGCTATTTACACTACATATCATAATTTTTATCTCCACTATTCAAAAATGATTTTTAGCATCAAAAATACAGTTTCCTATACGGTCAAGTTACCTATTCTTCTGTAAGATTCTTTGTCTTTTTTTCGATGAGTCCGCCTACACTTTTTTCCAATGAAGAAATATAATCAGCAATATTCCAGGATACTTTGTAACCGTCTGCAATAAGTTCGATGCCGCTGACCAGTTCCGGAACAGTTTCAAACTTAAATTCAGTTTCAATAGCGAGTTTTTTTTCTACTGCGAGTTCTATTGCGGCCCGTTGAGCTGGTAATAGTTCAAATACGCTTTGCAGCCGAACCTGCCGGGATGATTTAATGGCTGAAGCTAATAAATTCTTCTCTTCGCCGCTTAGGTTACTCACTTGTTCGATAAATATTTCTGCAATGCTATCTTCTAATTTTATATTGGCAAGATCCGACAAAGTTTTCTTCGCTATTGCAAAAATTTCCTGTTGAGTTTTCAGAGCTATTTCCTGGTTCAGATTCCGATATTCGCTTTTTAAAGATTCCAACTGCTTCAAACGAAAAGATTCCACCTCGTCACGCGCTTCGTTAAAGAGTCGCTTTTGTTCATCTGCCGCTTCCCCTGAAACTTTGGCAAAGAGATTTTTACGCTCTTTATCAAAGTCATCATTCTTGCGCTGAAATTCACACTTTTCATTTTGAGCCTCAGACTTTGCTTTTTCAGCATCCTTGAGCTGGGATGCTACTTTTTTCTCTCTCACATCAAGAGCTTTCAGGATAGGAGTGTAAAGGTAGCGCTTCAACAACCACACTAAAATGAGGAAGTTGATTATCTGTGCTATGACCGTAAACCAGTCAATCAGCATAATTTATCCTCCTGCTGCCTTTGCGATAAAATGATTCCAGAACGGATTGGCAAAAATTAAAATCATTGAAATAACGAAACAGTAAATAGCCGTAGACTCAATCATTGCCAGCCCTACAAATAAGGTTCTTGTGATGGTAGCCGAAGCATCAGGCTGTTGCGCAATTGAGGTCAAAGCCGCCACTATAGACTGCCCTTCGCTGTACGCAGGAAGCAAACAACCTAAGCATGTTGTAATCCCTGAAAAAGCAATTGAACTTACAGCGACAATCGTTACACTGTCCATAAAATTTCCTCCGTTAAGTTAATTTATGATCTATGATTGTTGAATTATGATTTCAATCATAAATCAGCAATCCGAAATCTTACTTATCTCTCACTCCCCGCCGCCCCGTGTAGCGGCAGCTATAAAAACAGTTGCCAGAACACTAAAAATATAAGCCTGCACAGTTCCGATAAGCAGACCCAGCAAGCTCATAAAAATCGGGAAGAAAAATGGTGTAATTGTCAATAAAATAGCCACTATCATCACACCGCTCATCATGTTGCCGAATAAACGCACAGCCAGCGCTACAGTACGGGTAAACTCGCTTATGACATGGAATGGCAGCATAATGAATGTCGGCCTTAAATAAGATTGGAGGTATCCGCACAATCCCTGTTTTAGAATACCAAAAAACGGCACTGATACAAATACGCAGATAGCAAGCGCCGCCGTTGTTGAGAGGGAGCTGGTTGGCGGCTCGTAGAAGGGAAGAATCGTACAAATATTAGCTGTAAACAAAAATAGGAATAGCGTTCCTAAAAACCCCATGTACCTCTCTGACTGGGACAATCCGACATCTTCGATCTGTTTCTTAATTGAGATAACAACGACCTCGAGCAAGTTTTGCCAGCGTGAAACGTGCATATCACAGGAGATCCTGCGGGTAATAAATTTTGATCCAACGCCCATAACTATCATCAATACCCAAGTGATAGAAATTGTGGCGTTGAGTTTTATAAACCCATATTGCCAGAAAATAATTTCATCGGGGCTGAGACGCATTAGTTTGGCTCCTTTGCCGATTGTTTCTGTTTCTCAACTGGCAGTTTCGTAAGACGCATAACAATAATTCTTGCAATGATAAATCCAATCAGGCATCCCAAAAACCTTTCCCAATGTGCGCATGAAACAGAATAAAATCCGACTAAGATAATACCAGTCCTGATTATCATGCTGACAATGAAAAAAAGAGCCGGATGCGCGGACGAAACGCCTTTTTTAATGGTCCACCAGAGACCTCCGAAAAAGAACGCCCCTAGAAAAAATCCTGCAAATACAGCTAATACCACATAAATGGTTTCACTCATCTCTCTTTTCCTCGTCTTTTCGTATTTCCCTCTCTTCCTTCGCTATCCAATGCCATGCGAAAAAACAGCCAATAATAAGGCCGGCAACCAAAAGCGCCAGCGTCCATGAATGATTTATAGGATAATGTTTGTCAAGCCACATACCAAGCATCGCGCCAAATACTGTCGGCGCCGCAACTGACCAGCCTACCAGCCCGAACATGCCAATACCAGCCCAAACACCCCTTTCTGATTTTTGCTGCGCTTTAAGCTTGAGCTTTTCTTTCGAGCCTATCTTCCTGCTGAATTCTGTCCCGTTTATTTTTATGTTTTTTCTCATTCCTCACCAACTACGAACTACCAACTACCAAACATGAACCATTACATCTTATGCAGTTCTGTAAACCGCCGAACGAAACCGCTTTCCAGTTTCGCCAATTCCACTCTAGTGCTCTTCTCTCCTTCATTCAAACTCATAAACTCCCGCTCTACAGCTTCGTGCAATTTTCCCAAATCCGTTCCGCCTATCGCATTTCGTACAGAAATAAGCACATCAGCACCAGCTTTGACTAAAATACCTTCATCTATGGCAACATACTCTTTGCCCTCATCTTCTGTTTCGTAAATCAGTATTCCGGGGGCAAGTACAGATACACAGTCCAACCGATGCGGCAGGAGCCCAAAAGAACCTTGCGGTGTTTCCGCAACAATGCATTTAACATCTTTTTTTTCAGCAAACACTTTAAATGGCAGAAGTATCTTAAGATTCATTTGAAATTTGATTACTGTTATTTGGAGTTTTTCTATCCACCGCCTCATCAATTGTTCCGATCATATAAAGCGCACTTTCAGGATACTCTTTGAAATCATCCTGCAGGATTCGTTCACATCCATCAAGAGCATCCTTAAGCGTGACAAATTTCCCTTTAATTCCTGTAAATTGTTCAGTCGTAAAAAATGGCTGGGTAAGAAAACGTTCCAGGCGTCTAGCGCGAAATACTAAGCCTCGATCCTCCTGGGACAACTGTTCGAGTCCGAGCATGGCTATAATATCTTTGAGTTCTTCATATTGAGCGAGAGTCCGCCTTATATCCTGCGCCAGATGATAGTGGCGATCACCAACAATTCCCGGCGTCGCCATTTTTGAACTGGACTTCAAAGGATCAATAGCAGGTAAAAAACCTTCTCCCGCACGTTTGCGCGAAAGAACTATTGAAGCAGAAAGATGCGAAAAAGTATGAACCGCAGCAGGATCAGTAAAGTCATCAGCAGGAACGTACACTGCTTGAATTGAGGTGATAGCTCCTGTATCGGTGGTGGCGATACGCTCCTCAAGCTGGGATAGCTCGGTGCCCATGGTAGGCTGATATCCCAAACGCGACGGCATTTGTCCCATTAATCCCGAAACTTCTGAACCTGCCTGGATAAAACGGAAAATATTATCTATAAGCAGCAAGACATCGCGTCGTTCATCATCACGGAAATACTCAGCCATAGTAAGCGCCGAGTGACCTACACGAAAACGACTGCCGGGCGGTTCGTTCATCTGCCCGAAAACCATGACCATATTCTGTAATACTCCGGCTTTTTTCATGTCGCGATAAAGTTCTTCCCCTTCGCGACAGCGTTCGCCTATACCGCAAAATATACTTACCCCGTTGTGATGACCTATCATATTATGTATCATTTCTGTCAGCAAAACCGTCTTGCCAACGCCAGCGCCTCCGAACAGCCCTGCTTTGCCGCCTCGTTCCAACGGCATTAGTACGTCAATGATCTTGATACCCGTTTCAAATACTTCCGATTGCGTGGAGCGCCTGGAAAGAGGGGGAGGATTCTGATGTATTGAGCGCCATTCAACGCCTGAAAGTTCTCCTTGCCTGTCAATTGGGTTTCCGAAAACATCAAACATTCTCGATAGAATATTTTTTCCTACTGGAACCTTTATCGGCCCGCCGGTTTCTTCTACTCTCATGCCACGCCCCAGCCCTTGTGTGGGAGTCAAAGCTATCCCGCGCACCAGATGGGCGCCAAGCTGAGATAAAACTTCTATAGCGATCTGCCTATCTTTCCCAGCACGAAGTAATGCAAAAATTGGTGGTAGATTCTCAAATTGCATATCCACAATGTTTCCGCGAACAGCACTGACTATTCCGGCATTCAATGGACTATTTTTGCTTTCCGGCATATTTCCCCGCGTAAACTCATTCGGATGCGATCATTAATTTGTGTATGAATAGAATTTTAACCTTCTTAGCAAGAAAAATCACCAGTTATCCATTATGAATTCAGAAAATATCCCAGGCATGACAGGGAATAAACGTTGTGAGTCCCGAATATGAATTAGGTTACAATTTAGGAATCTTAGAACAGTTATAAAAAATGAAAAAAGATCAAAAATGATTTATACAAACTTATTTAACATGCTAGAATCACCATTTTTACGATAATCATCATTCTTTCAATGAAATACTTAAGAAAATTTAAAAGCAGTGTAGCCAATAATATTGTGCTGATTATTAAGGATGCGGTAAATGTTATAGGGTTCCCATAATATATGTTTACAGCCATGTTGAATGTACTAGCTATAAGAACGCTGATAAAATAGATAAGAAATAATCGAGAAAGAAATCCATAAATTAACAAAAACATCTCTTTTCGGGATAAGGCAAAGGTTTTGAATTTGTATATCCTCTGGGGGTATATTTTGAAAAGAAAATTATTCGACGATAATGAAAGATTGTAAATGTCTAAAGCATCCATAAGGCAATAATATCCATCCCATTTTAAGAGTGGGTTCAAATTAAATAAACCTCTGGCAAAAGAGATACAAGATATAAGATAAATATATGGAGACTGGCTATAGTATGTGTAAATAAGTGCAAAGAGTGAACCCATAAATACATCACACATAGGGCCACTAAAGCTTACCATAAAACGTTTCCCTCTTTCTTCCATCCATATATCGCTGGTATTTACATAAAATGCCGGTATAAGCATGTAAAACATAAATCCAGAATCGTAGATTGTTCTTTTGTAGTGGAAGCACGTAAATGCATGGGACATTTCATGAATAACTACAGGCACTATACAAGCTAAAAAGGCGTAAAAATAGCTGTGCATACCACAAATATTAATATTCTGATTTAACGTATCAAAAAAAGTGAAGATCCCTAATGATATGACCAGACCGCAGGCAATAAGAGATGCCCAATTATACAAAAACCTACCAAACATTCTGTAGCAAAAGAACATGAATCTACTAAAAAAAGGGATGGGAATCCTTATCTCAAGAATTGTTTTTTTTCTTTTTAGATTTTCGCATTTATAATTTTCAATTAAATTGGCATAGCATATTTTTTGAATAAACTTAAAAATGTATTCCTGTGGAATGTTTTTATATTTAGCTGAAAATTTTAGGTATATATCTGATATTGTATTTGTTCCATCGATATTTTTCCAAATAAAATAATCATATTCATTCAGGAGTAAAAAAGAACCTAAACTGTTATTTTTTAGTATATATACAGGTTTTTCAGAATGAATATTAGAGAATTGTTTAATCTCATGATTTGTGCACTTAACGAGAACTTCAGGTATATCAGAAACTGATTTTATAACAACCTTCTCCATAACTATTTGCAAGTAGGGCAAAACAAAGGACAGTCTAAATCTCCCGATTCAAGTGTACCATAAACTTTATCGGCCACAGCTCTACAAGCCCTACATTTTTTAAATCTAAAACAAGTACTGCAAGGTTTTGTTATGCTTTCATCTATATCGCGAAGTCTTTTTAACACATTCGAATTTTCCCAATAAGCCATTAGACCTTTTGTATCACTGGCTAGATGCTGCAAATGCCTGCATGGCAGCTTTTTTCCTTCAACATTTATTGCCATTAAATCAATACCAGCTCGACATCCAACCATATTGTCTTCATTATTCCATGACAGATGGTATCGCAACTGCGAAAAACAATGTTCTACATTAATGTTAAACCCTGAGTTTTTCAGGCTTTTTATTTGATTAGCTAGTACAAAAATCTGATCTCTATTTAAAGAGTTGTTTATTTTATTATGTATGTCAGGTTTTAGTATTAACACATTAATAGCTTTCGCGTTACAATTCGTACACATCTTAACTAAATTATTAAAGTCCTTTATGTTGTCGTTGCGTGCAACCCAATTTATTTCATATCTGAGATTAGTTTCTTTAAGTAACATCAACGCCTTAATTGCAGCATCATAGCTGCCGCGAGAGATTTCATGTATCTTTTTTGTAGATCCGTTAAGAGACAAGTATAAGCAGCCTAATCCACTTCCTACCAAATGGTTAATCATTTCGACAGTTAGCCCCATACCCCCTGTCGCCATACAGGATGTCATACCATAAAAGCGTATCATTTTAATGGCGCTAAAGATTTTTGGGTATAGTAAAGGTTCACCACCGCTTAAAGCTATACATTTTACACCTAGACTGCTCGCTTCTTTTATAGTCTGAAATAAGATGAAAAAATCTATATCTTTTCCGGAATTGCTATTATAGCATTGTGGGCATTTTATATTACATTTTGAAGTAACTTCGATATGGATTAATTCCGGAAATTTGCAAAACTGTATCATTTATTTTTAGCACTACTATAAAGGTGTGAGTCTTTAATCAACTTAACTATATATTTCTCAAATAAAACTTTCTTATTAATGGTTTTCTCCATTGGCTCCCGGGTATCTTCGTTTATATGAAACTTATTAAAACAAATATTAATATTTTCTCTTAATGTGACATCAGGCCTAAAGTTAGTTACAAAAAAAATAAAGATGTCCTTTATGTTTTCGTTTATGCTGATTCTTCTTTCATTTTGTATGTTGTAATATTCATACTTTGAATTACAAGATGAGACAAACAAAGGCAGTAACTTAAAATATTGATCTAATATCCCATCACTTAAACTGTTTATATCTGACTCAGACAAATAAGGGTTACACGAATTTACTAATTTATATTCATAAAACAGGCCAGTCCTATCGAGAAAATCCCAAAAATTATATCCTGTTTGGATTGTAGAATAATCCAGGTCTTTTTCTTTAAAAAAGAGTTTAGAATAAGCTTTACGAGATAAATATGCTAGCTCATCTCGTGTATATTTTTCACCCGGATTGTTGTCAATAAAATTAATATCTGACAATTTCTCATTTTCATACTTATCGTCTATCTTAATATTATATTTTTCGGGGTGCTTGTGTATATCAGAACCTTTCATTAAATAAAAGACATTTGCGGAGTAAGTAAAATACTTTCTATTTTTTAATTGGTAATCTATAAATTCGAGAGTATCATCTGTTTCTTGTTTAGTTTCAGATGGAAAGCCTATCATAAAATACGCGTGAGCATTAATCCCAGCCTTATCACAATTTTCGAAAATATTGCTTAACTCTCCTTTAGAGTACTCTCTTTCACGCTTGGTCATTAACTTTAAAATTCTCTGGTTAACCGACTCCAGGCCAAAACCTAAAAAGCGTGCTCCGGACTTGGCTAATACCCTGCAATTATCTATAGTAAATTTATCAGAAAATCTACTCCTTACGCTCCATCTTATATCTATCTTATGCCTTAATAATTGTTCAGCAAAATATATCAACACGGAAACTTCAATAGCCTCATCCGTAAAAGTCAAACTAGATAGGTCTTTAAATTCCTTTATGTTAGCAATTAGTTTGTTAACATTTTGAACAGCATATTCGCTTAGGTCTTCTATCTTTTTTTCAGAAATAAAGCGGGAATTAATAGAACAAAAAGAGCACTTAGCCCAATAACATTTAGTATCAAATAGTCTTGTAACTAATTTCCCATAGCTGTTAGAGCCAACGACTATTCGGGTTGAGTCATTTGATTTGTTTTGTGAACCGTCATCATAGTATACATTTTCAAAATTATCGATATATTTGTTAAGTAAAGGATGAGTTTTCCAAAACGAAAAGTCAGCCTGTTCGTTCACATCCCCCAGGTCGACGCTTATTTCAATATTATCAAACCTTTTACGCATCATATAAGCTAACAGCAATACAGCATAAGACTCATTTTCCCAATGGATTTTTAATATATACTTATTATTATCTTCAAAAAAGCTATTACTGCTTAGCACCTTATCAAAAATATCACTTATAATATTTTTATTAGCGATGAAACGCTCTATATCTTCAATAGGATGTTTGAAGAAGACACCATAAGGCAGGGTTATTCTATAGTCTTTACTCATTTTATTGAAAATGGATAAGATAAAAAAGTAAACCTTGAAACAATATAAGGACCTTTTCTCTTCAAAAGGAGCAGAAAACACGTCCTTTGTTATTGTGCTTGTAGTGCCTAAATTAGCTATAATAAAATCCAGATAGTTCTTAAACTCATTTGCGGGATTATATGTACTTATGTATTCGTCAAATAAAGTCCTGACATTCTCTCTACAAAAGAAGTATTCCCAGAACGTTGAATTAAGATCCAACGTGTTTGCACTCTTTGTATCGTTCTTTTGTTTGCCAAACGTGGAAGGCATTATCACTTTTTTCATAATCTATGTACGTACCCAACTATTTTTCTACATCTATAGAACTTAGCCACTGGCGTGAACCAGTGGAAAACAGAAGAACAAGTAAACTTCTACCGCCCTTACTGACGTAGAAGTTTACTAACATTATATTCCACGGGCTCACGCCCATGGCTATTTACATTACATATCATAATTTTTCTCTACCTCTATGCAAAAATGATTTTAACCTCAAAAATACATTTCTTATACGGTCAAGTTAGACCTTATTAGGAATATATGGCTAAAGAACTTGAGATATTTTAGTTGCTTACCAACCACCACTGCCGCTACCACTACCACCACTACCACTGCCAGTACCACTACCAGTACCACTACCACCACGTAGTTCAAGAGTAAAGGCATCTACAGCTAGAAATGACTTTGATACTCTTTCTTCGATTTCTTGAGTAGGTAGTGTATCTATAGTTTGCGGTTCTGCGAGCTCAGATTCTGAAAGATTGTGTTCTTTTGTTGCTAGAATAACGTCTAATGATTTTGAATTTAATTTAGACACCATAAACTCCTCCCTTTATTTAAATTCTATTGCGATATGCTGCGCAAAATTTTTTGGTATAGCTTTTATGCCGAGTTTTATTATTTTATCCCTGATTGCCGGCTCTTCATATCGACTGGTTACAAGGATCGTATGATCCTTTAGGCTGAGTTTTTCTATCAGATCCAGACCAGTTTCTTTAAATCCCAGCAGTTCATAATCCATCAAAAACAATGTTTTTGTTGACGACAGAGCTTCGCAATACTCAATAATTTCTGATGGTTCATGAAAGTGTTTCAATGTAATCTGATTGTTTTTAATATATTCCTGGAATCGAATATCCCAAACCCCATGGATAGAGTGGTCATCATCCAAAACTACTACATTCATTCCCTGTATGATTTCCAGTCTGGATTGGAACCAGTCAGGAGGTTCGGCTATTGGTAATCTTACAATAAAAGTCGTTCCTTCTCCTACTTTTGACTGAATATCATAGCTTCCGCCCCAGCTTTTGATATTTTGAATAGCGCTGGAAATCCCTATGCCACAGCCCTCTTTTTTGCTCGATGCGACAATTCCTTGTTTTATTTTTAGAAGTATATCTTCAGAAATGCCCTTGCCGTTATCAATTATTTTTATAGCTAGTATGTTAGTTGACAGTTGACAGTTGACAGTCGATGGTTGATAGTTGACGGTTGATAGAGGGTTATCTGGAGTAGTTTCTTTTTCAAGAGCAAGAATAATTTTTATAATCCCATTTGATTCAATTGCTTCCGATGCGTTATTAACCAAATTGGAGATTACTCTTTTAAATTTTCCAGGCTCGAGATTAACGAAACAACTATAAGCGGTACTATCAGATTCTAGAACAAGTTCTATCGATTTTTCTGCCATTTGATCTCGTTTTTCAGATATCAAATGATCTAAAAGGCTTGAGACTAATTCAGATTTTAAATGTATTTCTGAACCGTTTTCCTTATCTGTTTTATATTTTACCAGGAGATTGTTAGCGATATCGTTTATGCGCTGTGAGGCATTCCTGATAATTTCTCTCTTTTGTTCAGGTAACTCAGGCAAATGTTTTGATACCATACTAAGCGCCACCGAAGGAGATCGAATATCATGCGCTACCTGACTTGCACATTTAAACAGCTCTTGTTGTGCCATATTTCTCTCTCTTAAAACATCAAAGGATTTTTCTAAAAAATCCTCCAGCAATTCAAATTCATACACATTGCTTCTGAGTTTTTCTTGAACTATACAAGTCCCGTTTTCGTTCAAATATGAATCTATTACAGTTCTAACTTGTTCAAATGGTGCAGATAAAACTTTTGCAGGGATTGAGCTAATCAGAACAGCTAATACTGAAAATGTAATAAGTATTGATGGCAAGTATTGTAATGGAAGCATCTTTAATAAATTGTATCCGATAAGAATTCCGCAAAAAACTGCTAATAATAACATGTACAACACGAAACTCCAAAGGACACATTGTGCTTGTACACTGTTCAGACTATTTAGCCATTTATCCATTTTTAGATCTGAAAAATTTCTAAACATACCACTAAAGCCGAAAACAATCAAAGTTAGTCCTAGAAGCCATATAATTTCTGTCATGGGAAATGGTATTAGGCTTGCTACTGAATAAGTTGTAAAAAAATCGCACGCCGTGTTAATTAGAAAACCAGTAGCTATAAAACGAATCTGTTTATTAGCCGCAATAGCTAAACAAAGCAACGCAAAAGCAAAATTTGTGATCTGTAATGTAAATTGTAATATATAATAAGGACTATACTCAAATCCCCACGTAAGATCAGGAAGGAAAAAGATTGCGAAAATAAATAATAGTACTAAAATGACTGGTAAATACGAAATGAAAAAAGTTCGGTTATTCTGAATTGGTTTTGATTTTAGAAAAATAATTATCCAACCTAAGAGTTGAAAAATAAGAAAGCTGATGAATGGAATTTCGATGGGCAGAATAATTATGATACCCAAAACGATCTTTACAAAATAGCTAATGCTATTTACAGTTAGAAACAGAAATGAGATACTGAATAACCCAAAAAGAGTCTTTCCCTGGCCAGCTGTCCTTTTCCATAATAGGAATGTTAATAAGACGCTTACAATCTCAATTCCAACTATGGCAATGAATATTAAAACTCCGGCATATATTGCAGTATCTTTGGATTGCTTGAGGTATATATAAACCGAAGAATATCCTACCCATGCCCCCATAAGAAGAACAAACGGGAGCTGTTTTTTAATAAAAGTGCTTATAGCATTTTGTTTCACTTTAAATACTCCCTTGAAGCTAAAGGCCATATTATTGGCAGAAACCACAAACCTATTGGGATTACTGCTAGTAAAATAGTCAATCTTTTTCAAAGCGCAAGTATAAAACGGTATATAATCTTTTGGGATGTTTTTGGAGTTATATGTTACTTGCTTATTTGCTCTTGAAGTTTAATCAAAGCCCATGGTTTTGCTTTAAGAAGACCGCGGGATGGGCGATCAAGATCGGCTATCATAAACATCACTATAGAAAATGCCAAAACCAACATGAGGGTAGACATAATACTGCGAGAGCCTGAAAGCCCTGACTGATATCCTATCCCTATCATTGCAAATATAGAAACAAGCGATAGCATTATCCATATGGTAATAGGAATACCTCGGTACTGGCTTATGACGATTCGTTTCGAATGGATGTCAATTATCTCATTAAGAGATTGAACAAAAAGTCCGGCTGAAATAGAGTTTGGATTTTTATTCATTTGTTCCATAGCTATATGCCATATTTCGCTATGAACCTTGTCTGAATCTATTATTGACTGCCTGAAGTCTAGTAGCTGGAGCATTACCTTGATACGGATGTCGACATATTTCTAAAGGAGGCTCTGGATCCGTAATCGTTGAGTATCAGCGAACAAAATTAGATCTAAGGAATGTTGTTCTTATTGAGTTGGTCTCACCTACGCTCAAACCTATAAAAACAGGAAAAAAGCATTTAGTACATTTGAATAACGCATTACTGTTCATATAGTAAGCAATCTTTATTGTTGTAGTATTATATACACTATATTTAAAAATGTAGCATTGGGTTCGCCTTCGACGTAAATATTCAGTAAGCTACGTCTATTTTGTCCCCTCGATACGATTCGGAACCCGAATCACTCGGGGAACTATCTTGGGTGTGCGCTTGTTCTTCGAGTGTCACGAATAAATCCCGTTGCGGAATTTACGAGGGCCGTATCGAGAAGAAAATATCGAATGACATGCTTTACTGAATACTTACCCTCTGACTCTCTTTGGTTCAACCTCCTGTTCCCAATAGCATTGGAAATTCAAACTCCAATGCTCTATAGTCTAAGGTATAATATTTATTAACCCGGCAAGTTTTTATGAAATTGGCACAGGATTTTGTTTCAGGAATGGTGAAACCTTTTGAAGGGGTAAAAATTCTCTTTGGCAGCTCCAGGTACTTTAAATATGTCTGGGTTTCTTCTCTGCTAAATATGATATTTTATCTTCTTACTTTATACCTGATTTTCTATTTTGTTTTTCCATGGATTAACGCTCTTTTTCCTGCTCATGTTTCGTCTGGATTTTTATCTCTTATTTACCTCACGATTGAATGGTTAATGAAAATATTTATTTTCATGACTCTGCTCGTGCTGTTTGTTCTTCTTTTTAACATCATTTTCTTCGCAATTACAGCGCCATACCTTGACGGGCTTTCAACAGCTATCGAGAAGGACTTCTTCGGATTCATCCCACCTTCTTCTGGCATTAAAGGTTTTACCAAAGCCTGCTATCTTTCTGTAAGAAACGGAATACGGTTAAATTTCCTAGCATTGCTTTGGACTATATTATTCTTCCCTCTTAACTTTATTATACCCGTACTTGGATTTCTTCCCGGAATGCTTGTAAGTTCGTATTTTTTGGGTCTATCTTTTCTTATTTTCTGCGCCGAACATAGATCCCTGAATAGAAAAGAGTTTAGCAGTAAATTGAATGGGCACAGAATGACAGTTCTTGGTTTTGGCCTCACCATGTATGGAATCCTCTTTATTCCTTTCTCCGCTGCTATTTTTATTCCAGGCGGTATAATAGGTGCAACTCTGCTGTACAATGAAAAAATAGAGCAACATGCGCTTGTTTATGGACTTGAAAATTGATTTAATCGTATTTTATCTTGTCTTCTGATATTTAGGGTCTGCCCGCAAAAACCGATCTTTTACGATTATAGGATATTTGTCCGAATCGGAAAAGATGTTTTCTTTAAGCTGTGTTTTTATAAAAAAGTGATGGTAAAACTGACGCAGGATAGACCGACATTTGACCTGCATTTGCTAAACATTTTTAAGAAACCCGACATTATCTATCACACTGGATACAAAATCACGCATTTCCGTTTTATTTGCACTTTTCTTTGTGCTTCTTCCAGTCGTTTCTTTGACATTCTTTCGAGCAATAATGAACTTTCTTACATTGACTGCACATGAATAGTTTCTCTGGCTTTTTTAAACAGTAAGCACAGGAATTTTCCGGTATTTCAGGGTCTTTTTTATCTTCTGTCTTAGAGAAGAAGCTGTTATCATAACATAATCGTTTTTTTTGACTATATTCACCAAGTTCTCTACGATCTATTATGAAGAAGGGACTTATTTCGAACTTAAACTTTGCGTCATCAATGTTGCTTATCAATTCACTGGTACAAAACCAATGATTCTTGCCAAATTTATAGATTGTATCATTGGTAGGATCAAATAAAGTAATATTTTTGGGCTTACCTCTTAATATCTCGCAATGAAGGTAAGGTCCTTTTAACTGTTTTTTTGCGTCCGACACCGAGTAATTTATTTTACTTGACTCGAGTATTTTTATCATAGTGTCAAGTGGCCTAAACACCATATATATGACGCTAGGCATGATATGTTCTCCGACCATACGAGCCACAAAAGAATGAAGTAGCATGGACAAACTTTTAGTCTTGCTTTCTGCTCCGGTTTCCTTGTCAAAAGCATGAGCAATTGGGTTTCTATATATTCCTAAAGGTGAATATATGTGAGAGCTAACTTTGACCGTCATTGCCATTTTAATACTGGGAGAGGTAGCTTTAATTTCTGAACATAGCAGTCCATTTACGGGTATTGAAGATACGTACGCTACCCAAGTCGCGCCTTCTCCTCCGGCATTATAATTCTCAAGATTATAATAAAATCCTTCAATTGCTCCCATTAAACTCTCGCCAAATTCACGAGATTTTTGAGTCTCAGATTTCTTTCTATTAGTAATATTTTTGCTAAGAAACAGCAAAAAATTACTGTTGGTTTCAATTTCCTTCAAAAATGGAGAATACGCAAGGTGTGCAGTATTATTGCTCATTTTACTAAAAAGTCCTTCGATCATCTGCATAAGATCGTCACTTTCTCCTGTTTTACTAGAGGATGTTGTCTTGCTGTTAAGCACGTCAGTTTTGATTTGAGGCGGGGCATGAAAATAAGCGTCGTACGCCAATCTTTTTTTCCACCATTCAACATTCTTTGCAGAGACACGTTCCATGCCGAAGTAAAGATTTCTATTTTGATTATATTCTACATAAAAATCTTTGTCGGTCATGTTTTTAATGCTGTCCGGTTCTTCAACTTTTATCACCCCAAAAACTACCCCGGCGATAGTAAAAAATAAAAACCAAAAAAGTGTCTTTAAAAACGAAAAATAACTGCGGTAATTCATCCTTTAATTTCTTTCCTTGTTTTAATGTCTACATTATTAATTAGCATGTGAGGCTTCACGAAATGCGTCTCCTCCTACTGATATTTTTTCATTTGAAGTGATCATATTCGATTCGCCTTCTATCACATTTAGCTTCTCGCTGGACTCTAATTTCTCTTAGTTATCTGCTTGCTTCCATTTTTGTTTTTATTTTTTTAAATTATTATTTTGTGAAGTTTATTATCTTTTTTTTAAAAAATAGCTATTTTTGTTAAGTTATTTTATGTGTTGATTGATTGTTTGTACGTATAGCATTATCAATCGTTAAAAAATCATGAAAGGGTAAAAGTCTTGATTTCAGGGCTTTCAAGAAAGCCTGGACTATTAAAAAAACAAGCTAAGCATTCTTAATGTCTGTTAAGTGCGCGGAGCGGGATAGCGCCTTGAAGACCTTACAAGCGTCACAAGTCTTGACGTATTATTTTTTCGCCTCTGGGAAATACTTTGCTAAAAGAACAGATTTTGCTTTGTGCCGTTCATCTATATTCCCGATGATTATGAGAACGTCATTTGGTAAAAGTATTGTGTCGGGGGATGGATTAGCGATATGCTTGCCTCCCCGATAAATAGCTACAACACTAACGCCAGTGCGTTCCCGAAGATTAATCGAACGGATAGTTTTTTGAAGTGCTGGAGAGTTGTCAGATAATGAAAGAGGTTCCATTACGCCGTCGAGAAAGGAAAGTTTTTCTACACTCATTATAGCTCTGCGGGTGGGCTCGCTGGTAGCAAGTCCAAGTATTTCGTCCAGTAGTCGTTCCATCCATTCCGCAACAGTGGGTATTTTTCTACGCATTAATATCCAAAAGAGAAAGACCAGTCCTATCAATTGCCATGACATCAACCAATAATGCAAAACGCTATTTGTCATCAAAAGGTAAATATATCCCATGATTCCAAATAAAATAACAAACATGGTGTTGTAAAAATAGTGCACATTAATCATTCTAAGTAACATTGGAATCTTTGTTGCCAAAAGAAGAAAGATGTGATTTGCGTATTTTGCAATAACAATAAAAAATGGCAGAGAAATAAAGCAGGAAAACATCCACAGCAGGAATAAATAAACCTGCAGGTTAGCTGTTGAACAGAGCATCAAAATAAATCGTGATGCTAGTTGAGTAAGCAGCACGATTCCTATAAGCACCGTGGTATAAACAACCAGACGGATAAGATATTTTGAAGGCACAGAAGTTTTCGGTCTTCTGGTACTGGTGCCTTTTGGTTGGGAAAAGTATGATTGATTGCGATTTAACATGTTCTGAAACGATTTGGGTGTTAGTCGCATAAGTATTTCTACAATGCTATCGGTGTTCCTAATCAAATATGGCGTGCAAAGAGTAGTTAATGATGAAACAGCAACAGCGAGCGGCAAAAAGAATTCGCTGGTTACTTTTAGGGATGCGCCTAAGCTGGCAATGACAAAGGAAAATTCTCCGATCTGTCCTAGGCTTACTCCAATTTTAAAAGAGGTTTTGAGGTTTAGCCCGGACAAAAAAGAACCTGCGGCATCCGTCACTATTTTTCCTAACAATGTAGCAATTGTAATAATAATTATAGGCCACTTGTATTCCCATAAAATATGCGGCTGTATCAGCATTCCTGCGGAAACAAAAAATATTGCGCTAAACATGTCTCGTACCGGATGTATCCAATCTTCAATTTGCGTAATTTCATCAGATGATGCTATGACGGCCCCAATTAAGAAAGCTCCAAGAGCAACAGAAAACCCAAATATTGTTGCCAGAAATGAACCAGCCAAACATAAACCAAGTACGACAATGCCCATCATCTCTTTGATTTTAAATTTAGCGACCCAGTGCAGAAAACGAGGGACAAGCAAGAAGCCGAACACAAGAAAAAGAACTATGAAAAGAAATACTTTAGACATAGAATCAGCTAGGAGGAATGCTTTGCCTCCGCCACTAGCCCCTATACCGGAAAGAACGGAAAGAATTAAAACTGCTACGATATCTTCCAAAATCAAAATGCCAAAAACAACTTGCGCAAAGTCATCCTTGAGAAGTTTTAAATCCATGAATACCTTGACTATGATAGTAGTGCTGCTCATAGAAAGAATAGCACCAAGAAAAATGCTATCACCATTACTCCATCCGAAAATGCGTCCCAGGCAGTATCCGATTCCCAGCATGCCTAATACTTCAAATGAGGCTCCTAAAACTGCTGAAGTCCATACTTTTCTCAGTTTTGGCAGGCAAAACTCAAGCCCAAGTGCGAACATAAGAAAGACCAAGCCAAGTTCCGCCATAGCATGAATGCTATGCAGATCACGGACTAAAGATAAAGGAGGAGTGTAGGGTCCTATGATGAGTCCGGCGGCCAAATATCCTATGACAACAGGCTGGCGGAAGCGATGGCACAAAAGTGTCATTGCGGCCGCTATCGTAACAACTACTGTCAGGTCGCGAAGCAAAAATGTTTCAATCATCAGTTTGTCTTATTTTTATAGTGTTGAGGCGGTTGCAAAACTAATTGCCGGCTGCGACAGAGCATTGTCTTCCACTCTTGGATGTGGAGGGGATTGATCCGTTAAAACCGATTCTTGTTTGAGTTTTGTAATTACCGCTGTTGCTTGTAATAAAGAATTGAGTGGACTCTTAGTCAAGGACGGAAAATAAAAAAGATACTGTGTAATGTTTCTGTAAGCACAGTCTGTGTGCCAGCCTGGCCTGCCAGAGCAGAAGGTTCAAAGCTATTCAATCCTTTGCATGATGGGAAGGTTCTATTGAACTGAATTGTTCAGGTTTGCAGATTATATGCTCGCTATTTTTTCTTTTTCCTGATATTACACACTATCTACTTAATAAGTGCATGAAATAAATTAGCATTTTTGATTAAAATTCTGTGAAAGAGAATAAATTTCACAAAAAAACCATTTAAAAAATAAAAAGATAGCAACGTATAAGTCGACGAGAATGTAGTGTGATACCAACGCCAAAGATGATAACTTTCAACGTTAAAAGTGAGAAGCGAAGGGTGTCCCGACTTCGGCGGTCTTGACGTGTAAGATGTTGACTATCAACGAAAGTTCATTTTTGCAGGGCACTACATTATTTTTAGCTAAAAAAGTGTAATATCTTTATGCAAGGCTTG